>JARLHB010000531.1 GCA_031292465.1 Ignavibacteriaceae bacterium | reverse complement strand
TTTCCAGAAGGTCTTTTGCAAAATTTTTAAGTGCCTGCTGCTCGCCAATTTTAGCTGTTACATTATAAATATTATTCAGCTCGTCAGCGGTAAGCCCCAGCGTGGAAATGCCTTCTTTACCATCTATGATTATTTTGAATGCTAAAACTTGGTTCGTATCATCCATTGTCTTTTCTCCAAATTATAAATGTTTCATTTGACTATAACCCGGTATTTCAATTTAAATTCCGAGTTAGCTATTAGAAATTGTTTAAAACCCGTTTAATCTCATTTAATTTCAAATAACTCTATCCCTCACGTATGTTTATATGCCGAAATCAACCTTGGGGCATTTCCGTGCGAATTATGGCAGAATTGGAATATGTCCTAAGTTCGGGATATTAAGCTGTGTTTCTGTTTGAGTAGCTTGGTCCATTCTTTCGGTATAATTTTCAAGTGTTGTTAAGTTATTTAAATAATTTTGTAAATCTGGAGAATTTAGCATTCGTAGTAAGAAACAATCCCGTATCACTTCAAATAGGATTGATTCCTTTGTTTTACTGAACGAAAATTCAGTCGGAAGTTCATTAACCGGTTTAAGAATAACTTTCAGAAATGAAACAACTTCTTCCTTTTTAAACTTTCCCAAAATAATTGTCTCATTATCAATTATTGTTTTACTAAAGAACTGTTTCATTATCTCACTTTCATCCAGATCAAGATCTGTATTAAGGACAAAATCTTTATCTGCTATTTTGTATATTTTTTCGCTCATGGTTTGCTCTCTATTATTTAGTGATTAATTAAATTTGATTATAAGTCGGAATTAGTCTCAGTATATTTTTATTTGGAAATTATAATATTATGCAGCTTCTTTATCTTCATTTGGAGTATGATTATTTATTGTTTGTAACTGAATATTTTCCAACTCTCTCCTGATTTCTTCAATTTTATTCCAAATAATTAAAATCAATGTTGCATCTGAAGTAATTCCAGATAGTTCACTTTTGTTAATATCACTTCTTGATAAAGAAGAAAGTAATGATGATGTTAGAGCCAGGCCATCTATACAATCGCCTAAATCTTTGAAAGTGGAAATCGGTAAATTATTTGTTCTTGCCATTTCAATTTCCCTTAAACTTATTTAGAAAATATTTCTTCGTTCTAAAAGTTTAGCCGCATCTGCAATTAAACTTTCTTCCAGTTGAAGGTCTTGATTTTTCGGGTTGTTCAATAACTTACGTGCATTATAAATTAAACCGGAAAGTATCCTTATACTGCCGTTTGAATAATCATAAAACACTTTTGAAAGGCCATTTAACCCGGGCCAATTATGCTCTAATATTATTTTAGCATCTTCAAATGAATATGGTTTTAATTCCAGCTTTGCTTTTATCCTGTCTCTTACCTGTCTAACTTCAGGTTCATTGCCTCTAAGCTTTTGCAGGAAAGAAGGAAGTCCGACAAAAACAACCCCTACCTTTGCATCTTCATTTATTGTCCTAAAAATATCTATGGCACTAAGATTTAAATAATCTGCCTGGTCAATAATTATTAAAACGTTTTTCCCGGTTAATTCGTTAATTATATCTGTACATAGTTGGTTCAATGTTCCTCTTGCATCCTTGCCAACTCTTGGGTGAGTATGTATTTTCCTAAGATATTCCACAGGAAACTTATAAGTACGATTTGCATGTATATAGATGCAGTCATTTTCGCTTACATATTTTCTTATGCTCATTGTCTTACCGGTACCAGTATCGCCGATTACAACTGCCATAATTCCATCGATATGCGCAGTTTCACATATTTTAATTGTTCTCTTTGAATTATTGATGTCTACAAAATCAAGATCAACTTTATCTGAATTGATTTTTTTAATTTCAATCTTTAGAAACCGTTCTACTAATTCATTAACCTCTGTTACTTTTCCGGGATATTCTTTCTTTCGCCATTGGGATATTATTGAGGGATTTATTCCTATTGACTCGCATATACTATTCCAACTTCTACCTGAAATGGAATAGTATTGTTCTAATTCATTAATCAAACTTTCATTGTAATTCCTAATTTTCAAATCTCCTGTTTGACTTTTATTAGTTTTTAGTTTTATCTTTTCCATATCGTTGTTTCCATTTTAATTGTGAAGTCTCATTCGGAAGTAATTAAAGTTCCGGGTGAGATTTTTTTATTCCCAATAATTTATATTAACCGGGAAAAATGAATTATTTATTCTTCTTATCATCTTCAATTGCTTTTCCCAGAGCGGATACAAAACTCACATTTCCATTCGGGGCATTTGCAATTTTAAGAGCCTTAGCATGAATATCCATCAATGCAGAATCTTTTAATATTTTATCCTGATATTCAGGCGTAAACCTCCCGTTAGGTTGTACAATCTCTTCAGGTTTATTTGTATCAAATTCATATCTCATATTCAGTACTCCTTTTTTAATTAAAAGTATTCTATTTCAAAAATCTATTTTGCTCTTACAATGTTTAAAGCCGTTTTATAATCTATATTTTTCTCACACATTATCCGCTTAATTTTCAGATGTAATTTCATTACATTAGGCTCAACATTCATTTCTGAAAATTCAAGTTCGCTGTTATTATTTGCTCCATTTACTTTTGTTCTTACAATATTAAATGCAGCTACATAATCAATATTTTTCTCATGCATTACCTGTTTTATTTCTAGATGTAAATCCATTCCATCGGGATTAACATTCATTTCCGAAAATTCAAGTTCGCTGTTATTATTTGTTCCATTTACTTTTGTTCTTACAATATTTAATGCTTTTTCAAAGTCAATATTGTTTTTATGCATAAGCTGCTTTATTTGCCCGTAGATATTCCCTACATTAGAAGTTAAGTCCATTATTAGTTCCATATTAATCCTCAATTATATTTAGATGTTTCTGCTTATTTCTTCCTTTATGGAAATGATTTCATCTTGTCTAATCTGTATTTCATTTTCCAGTTCACTTATTCTTTCTTCAGGATTTCTTAAGTCCCACCTTCCATTACACCACTTTAGTCCTTTTAATAAATATGACTTGAATTCTTCTGGGGAAAGCCATAGTTCAAAGAATAAAAATTTCTTATAGAACCATAATCCATTTCTTTTGGCATTATCAATTACATCTACATATGCCTGCGATAATTTTTGAACCGACTGTGTATCAATCATATTTTCCATAGATGTCCCATTAATAAAATTATTCAAACCAATCTCTGGATTCTTTTTTCTTAGGCTTAATAGGATTAAGATTTTCAAAATCAATATTATCAGTGCCAGTACGCCTAAATTTTTCTTGTCTTATTACTTCATCCATTCGTGTTTTTACAATTAATACCGCCTGCTTTTCAGTAGGTTGTTCGATGGTATTGGCAGGTTTCAAGGCAGCTATACCAGTTGATAAATCTTCTAAATATTCACGTGGACTAATTTCAATACCAGTATTGATATATGATTTAATAATTTTTTTCTCATTTCTTTTTGCTTTTAATAAATCGGTAAGCTGCTTCTTTTCAAGGTCTGTCTTTACAAGTGCGTTGGAATTCCAGGCATTCAAAAATGCTTTGCCAAGATATTCATCTGTCATTGAATCAAATACCCATGCTTCCTGGTATTTTTTAATATCGCACCTGGTATAAACTTTTCTACCTTTAACACCCAACATCCAATCAGACCAATAATAAAGATTATATAATCGATTTACTGTTATTCCGTTTCTGCCTATACTTAAATCAGATGAACTCCTAAAGCAAAACATTTTCAAAGATTCTGCATCAATAGTTCTAAGCCCGGTAAATTCTTCATCCCATAATTGGTCAGGACTTTTTCCATGTAAGTTCTTACCCTGCGAATTGTATTTATTTATTATATCAGTTATGAAAAAGTCTATTAACTTTTTATATTCATAAAAGTAAATCAATTTACCTCTGTGTATATTTTCCGCCAAGACTTCAGGACGCTCAACAATATTTCCACCGCGATAACCGGGTAGGGCTTTATCGCACCAATCTTTAAAGTTCCTAAAATCCCGTTCAATAGGCTTGGATTGACCATTATAAGGCTGTGCAAAATGAACTTTTATATTTAATGCTGCCATCATGCTTTTTGTCTTAGTCTCATCAATGCTAAGCTTAAAAATTCTTTTACCACCAGCAAAATCTTTACAACGATAGTCTTTTCCATTATCTATGTAAATTTCATCTGGTAAACCCCATAAAATGGCACCATCATAAAATGACTGAATAATATAATCTGCATTAGGATCATCTAAATATATACGCCATGCTAACCATTTTCCTGTGAGAAAATCCCGCCAAACAGTTATCCAGGGAAATCCTGGTTTGCCAAGTGATCTCTTATTTGAGAAATAGATTTGCTGAGACTCTAATAAGAGTTGGACATCATTTTTAATTGTATCCGGTAAATCTGCCATAACAGCCTGATCTAATTGTCTATGGTCGCTTACCCAAACTTGGCCGGCTCTAATATTTGAATAGCCTCTATTTATATAGCTTGCATATTTCC
>JARLHB010000530.1 GCA_031292465.1 Ignavibacteriaceae bacterium | reverse complement strand
CCCAAGGAACACCTGAAGGATGCAATGGAGAGTAAGCTGTTCGGCATAGGCTCTGAGGCAATGACAGTAGGTTCGCATGAGTTTTACATGGGCTACGCTGTAAAGAATAATAAACTGATATGCTTAGACAATGGCCATTTCCATCCGACAGAACAGGTGGGAGATAAAATATCGTCATTGCTGCTGTTTGTTGATGAATTACTGCTTCACATATCCAGAGGCGTAAGATGGGACAGCGACCATGTAGCAATATACAGTGATGAAACACAGCTGATAGCTCAGGAGGTAATAAGAAGCAAAGCCCTGAGCAAGGTAAATATAGCTCTTGATTACTTTGACGGCAGCCTGAACCGGATAGGAGCTTATGTAGTAGGTACACGGGCAATACAGCTTGCGTTCCTGAATGCACTGTTAGAGCCTACAGAACTGATAAAGAAGTACGAGAATGCAGGGAAGAACTTTGAGAGGCTTGCATATCTTGAAATCTTAAAGACAAAACCGTTAGGAGCAGTGTACAATTATTACTGTTCAAAGAATAATGTGCCTGTAGGAGAAGATTATATTGCTGAAATACAGAAATATGAAACAAATGTAACAAGTAAAAGATAGAAAAAAATTACTCCTGAATAGCTGATTTAGAAATAGTCAGTTTACATTTTTTTATAATTGTCTCTAACAGCTCCCTATAAAGATAACAGACCTTCAGGCAGCTTTATTTAAATACTGGATAACTTATTATTTAATGAAGCTGCCCGGCCTGTTTTTTATTTTCAAACGGTTATTATTATAAAAGCAATTAGATTAATCTAAAGCAAGGAAGAGATTATATGAAGTTTAAATATTTGCATCCGCGTGATGAAATTATAGAGATTATAAATAGAATATACCAAAATGGAATGACTACGACATCAGGAGGCAATCTATCGATACTGGATGAAGACGGCAGCATATGGATTACTCCAAAGGGTGTTGACAAAGGCACGTTGAAACCGGAAGATATTATCAGAGTATTACCGTATGGAAGCATTGACGGCATACATGAACCCTCATCGGAATTGCCGTTTCACAAAGCGATATACGATGCAAGGCCGGATATAAAAGCCATAGTTCATGCACATCCGCCTGCATTAGTTTCATTTGCAATAACAAGAAAGATACCCGATACCTGTATAGTGCCCAAGGCAAGCGAAATGTGCGGAACAGTAGGCTATGCCAAATATGCGCTGCCTGGAAGCGAGAAGCTTGGCGAAGTAATAGCCGGTGTATTTAAGCATGGCAGCAATACCGTACTAATGGAAAATCATGGAATAGTAACGGTTGGGAGCAGTTTAATGCATGCATTCCAAAGGCTTGAGACATTAGACTTTTGCGCAAGATTAACTCTTAAAGCTAATATTCTCGGCAAAGTAAAAGTATTAAACGACGATGACCTGAAACTTTCCCAAAGGGAAATAACACTTAAGGACTTTGAATTCACAAACCATTCCTCTAATGAGAAAGAGTTAAGAAAGAGTATTATATTATTGATACACAGAAGCTACTCTCAAAACCTTGTAACAAGCATGGAAGGAACATTTTCATCAAGGGTGGAAGGCAGTAAGTTTATAATAACCCCCTGGGGAATGGACAGAAAATATTTATCCGAGGATGACCTGGTACTTATAGAAGGGGATAAAAAAGAAGCGGGCAAACAGCCGAGCAGGAGTGTAAACCTGCACAGGGAGATATATGAGAAGAACCTTGATATAAATGCAATACTCATTGCCCATCCGCCAAACATACTTGCCTTCGGAATAAGCGGAGTAAAGTTCGATTCCCGTACAATACCTGAAAGCTACCTTGTGCTAAGAGATGTGCTTACGCTTCCTTATGGACTGGAGTTCAAAAAGGGAGAGAAGGGCCTGGCAAGCATTGCGGGAATAATATCCGGTAAGGTGCCGATAGTAATTTGTGAGAATGACTGCGTGATAGTAACAGGCAGTTCACTGCTTCAGAGCTATGACAGGCTGGAAGTTGCTGAGTTTTCAGCCAAATCAATAATAGCCTCAAAAGCAATTGGCGAGGTTGTTCCGATAGGGAAATCAGAAATAACCGAACTGGAAAAAGCGTTTAACTTTTAAGACGGTAAAAATAAGCAATGACTAAAACCAGATTTATGACCTTAGCGCGCCACATAATAGAAGGCAAGAAAAAACACCCTGAGGCAACGGGAGAATTATCCAAACTACTTTCTGATTTGTCTCTGGCTGCTAAGATAATCTCACTGGAAGTAAACAAAGCAGGGCTTAGTAATATACTTGGCTTTACAGGCAGCAGCAACATACATGGCGAGCAGGTAAAGAAGCTGGATATGTTTGCGCATGATATATTGGTAAAGGCAATGGACCATGGCGGGCATTTCTGCGCGCTTGTATCGGAGGAAAAGGAAAATATCATTCATATACCTGCAAAACATAAATTAGGTAAATATATACTTTTCTTCGACCCTCTTGACGGCTCCTCAAATATAGAAGTAAACAACAGCATAGGCACAATTTTCTCAATATATAAGCGCCTTACTTCAGACGGTAAGCCCGGAATAATGGAAGACTGCCTTCAACAGGGGATAAAACAGATAGCCGCGGGATATGTACTATATGGCTCAAGCACCATCCTTGTCTATACAACAGGAGAGAGTGTGCATGGTTTTACGCTTGATCCTTTGTTCGGGGAGTTCCTGCTGTCACATGATAATATAAGGATACCTAAAAAAGCCCAGATATACAGTATAAATGAAGGCAATTATCTTCACTGGGAAGATGGTCTAAAGATGTATATAAATTACCTTAAAGAAGAAGACAAAGAAACGGGCAGGCCATACTCGCTAAGGTATGTGGGGTCAATGGTGGCAGACTTACACAGAACTCTGCTTTACGGAGGAATATTTATGTACCCTTCGGATAACAGGTACCCGGATGGGAAATTACGGCTGATGTACGAATGCAACCCAATGGCAATGATAGTAGAAGCCGCAGGAGGCAAAGCAATCAACGGAAGAAAGAGGATAATGGAAGTGCAGCCAGAAAAACTTCATGAACGATCACCACTGTACATAGGCAGTAAATATGACGTGGAGTTGGTTGAAGAGTTTATGAAAGGAAATTCTCGAAAATAAAAGAATCAAGATTACGATATCGTATTAAAACAGGACATTAAAAAAATATTATGATTTATACTTGACTTTTTGAATGAACTAATATAATTTTCAAAGGTTTTCGAAAAGGTTTTAGTAGAATCTAATTAATTCTGTGACTTATGTGGCGAAGCTGTAATTATCTGTTTCTAAAGATTTCCTTACCATTACTTTATCTAAAATAAAAATGAATTTAAAAAAACAAAAGAGGAAAAGAATTGGATTAGTAGATGTTGCAAAAATCTTATCTTTATCACCGTCAACAATCTCAAAAGCTTTGAATAATAGTAGTGATATTGCTGAGGAGACAAAAGTAAGGGTTAAAAAAGCTTGTGAGAAACTTGGTTATAGGCCAAATCTATTAGCAAAATCATTGATAAGTAATAAAAGTCGAATTTTGGGAATTCTTGTCCCGGATTTGAGAATCTCCTTTTTTTCTGAAGCAGTTAGAGGAATGTATGAAGAGGCCAAGGAAAAAAAATATCAATGTATAATTTTAGTGCATGATGAAAATGAATTAGTGGAAAAAGAGAAATTAGAATTCTTATCTGATATTGGAGTGGATGGAATATTATTAAATTCGATTGGCAGTAAAAATAATTTCAAACTTTATAAGAAATTTAAAGATGAAGGAATTAAAGTTGTATGTTGGGATAGAAATGTCGACGAGAGTTTGAAATATAAAAGTGTTAAAATAAATGATGTGCAAGCCTCTTTCGAATTGACTTCTAGAATAATTAAACAAAATAAAAAAAATATTTTATTTCTTGGTCCAATATCAGGCTCACAATTATTTAGTGATAGATATCTAGGCTATAAAATGGCTCTAGAAAAAAATGACATTCCATTTAATAAAGATTTGGTAAGACAAACTTTTAGGAATTCCGAAGACAGTTACAAAACTATGTTAACGTTGCTAGACTCGGGCATAAGAATTGATGGAATAGTAAGCATCGGCGGACTTGTGACATATGGCGTAGGGAGAGCTCTTCTTGAAAGAAATATATCTATTCCCAAAGATGTTATCCTTGGTGACTTTGGAGATAATGATATAGTCTATAGGCTAGGGATACCATTTTATACTGTATTCCAAAATCCATATCAATTGGGAAAATCTTCAACCGATTTGCTTATTAGAATGATTGAAAAAAAAGATAAGAATGAAAGTTATTCGGACATTATAATAGATTATGAAATTCTTGAAAAGAATTTTTTATATAAGTAATTATTTTTTAAATTAAATTTCAAAGGTTTTCGAAAACCTTTGAAATTTTTGAAGTACGCTCTAAAAAAGTCTCTCTTGTTAAAGACATTCTCAGATACTTGCTCAATGCCAGTGGGACACAAAGAATTTACAAAATTTAATTCGTGGAATATCATACCAAACATTAACTTGCAATTAAGGCAGAGCGATTAAAAATTGATTCGAATGTAAGTTTTTCTATTTAATAATGAAAATAACTTTAAGCTAATTACTAATACTGAGGATGAAAATGCATATTAAAAATAGAGAACACTAGCAACTAAAAACTGTCGTTGATTCTAACGACTATTGATTAAAAATGATAGTAGAACCTTTATTAATACTAGAATGAATTCTGGAAATTATGAAAGAATGTAAGTATAAAACAAATTTTTAATATTTACGGAATGAATCTATTCTTCAAGATTTTAGTATGACTTATTCAATTCCCTACAGCCAAAATAAAATTAAGTAATAATACATATTGCACAATATCCCAGTTGTTAAAAAAATATTGGTTATAATAAGTCGATAAAAAACTGAGTTTAAGATAAAACACAAACCTCTGAAAATGATATCTATATATAAATTGGATAATATTAACAAATTTAGGGCATATATTTTCTATTATTAAATCGGGACAATGAAAATCAAATATTATCGATCTTTTTAATTGCCATATCATTTGCAATTCAAATAATAAATTTTAACAATTATATATAACAAATTAGATCTGAGGATAATGTATGAATAAAAATTAATTTAAAATGTAATTAATTCCTGGGAATTAAGAATTGTTCCCAAAACTTTCCTTCCAAATTCTTATAAAAAATTAATAGTACAATCACATTTTCATAAATTAAAAAGGGTTCCAAAATGAATAAAATAAAAACCAATTCGAGAATTTTAACAATTTTATTAATGATCTTTGGTGCAGCGTTTATGCGAATCATGCCCCATTATCCAAATTTTACTCCTATAGCCGGAATGGCATTATTTGGCGGTGCATACTTTCCAAACAAAAAGACTGCTTTTATAATCCCGGTTACCGCGATGTTTCTTTCAGATCTAATTCTTGGTTTCCATTCAACTATGTGGGCAGTTTACTTAAGTTTTATTTTAATTGCCGCTATCGGGCTTTCATTAAGAAAAGGGAAGAAGATTTCTAATATTATCTTGGCTTCAACAGCCTCGTCTGTTTTGTTTTTTGTAATCACAAACTTTGCAGTATGGCTTGCTTGGGGAATTTATCCTATGAGTTACACTGGATTAATCGAATGCTACATTGCAGCAATTCCGTTTTTCCATTACACAATGCTGGGCGATTTATTTTATGCAGGAGTACTCTTCGGTGTATTTGAACTGATACAGGCTAAATTTCCAGTTATTGCAGAAGCAAAGCTGTCTCATGAGGAGACTATATGAGATTTAACACTCTATCTATTAAAAAGAGTAATGACCTGATTTTTGGTTATTCGCCAAAACCTGTAACCACGCGTCGTGGGCTTATAATCGGAGGCGGGATAGTTTATCCGGAATTAAATTTCACTTTGCCTACAATGTCTATTAATGATAGTACGCTAACGAACATTACAAATCAGTATAAAGAAATAGTAAACGGAGCATTGGAAAGAGCCTTGCAGCTTGAAGCACCAGGCTTAATCTTCGAGTTTGAGACATTGCTGGAGATGACTCAGAATCCGCAGATAGCAATAGGATTGGTAAAGGTGATGAACGATGTTTGTGAAGAATATTATGTAAAGCACGGGCTAAAAAGCGAAATCAGACTGACCCCAAACGATTTAAGAGAATTTGAACGCCCTCCGAAGCAAAGGACGTCCGAACTATTAGATTTAATGATCGAAGTATTTGAAGGCGGACTGAATGCAGGCGGGGATTTGCTAAGTATAGAAAGCACGGGCGGAAAGGAAGTCTCCGATGATGCACTGATGAACTGTAATATTAAACAGTTGATATTTGCACTTAGCGTGCTTGGTGTTCGGGATATGAAAATGCTTTGGCGGAAAATGGTAGATATATGTTTAAAGAAGGGTAAGATTCCTGCAGGAGATACAGCATGCGGATTTGGTAATACTGCGATGGTTTTGGCAGAGAAGAAATATATACCAAAAGTATTTGCAGCCGTAGTAAGAATAGTAACTGTAGTAAGAACGCTTGTGTGTATAGAAGAAGGCGCTGTCGGTCCTGATAAGGATTGCGGTTATGAGGGAGTTTATTTGAAAGCAATAACCGGGATACCAATCTCAATGGAAGGAAAAACCTCGGCCTGTGCACATTTAAGCCCTGTAGGTAATATAGCAGGAGCCTGTGCAGATTTATGGAGTAATGAGTCGGTTCAAAATATTAAATTACTATCCGGTATGGCGCCAACAGCATATTATGAACAGTTGGAATATGATACGAGGTTAATGAACGAGGCGATAAAAGAGGGAAGCGCCAGCATCTTAAATCTACAACGGTTAATGGTAAATTCTGATATATATCATGATCCACAAGCGCTTGTGCTGGCACCTGATGTAGTAATACAGGTTGCAGGAGAGATCGTTAAGGGTAAAAATTATATAGATGCTTCTATTAGAGGAGCACTTAAGGGGCTGGATATAATTGAAGAAGCTGTAAATTCGGATAAGCTTAAACTAGAGGACAGGGAAGTTATCTGGATTGATTCACTTCGCAGTGAAATTGAAACTATACCAACCGATGAAAGCAAATTTGTTGAAGAGACAATTGCAGAGATAGGGACAACAAAATTTATTCCTGCCGAATACGGATTATAACATCAAATTAAAAATAAATATAAAGAAAGGAATTATTATGAGTGATTTATTAGAAAAATTAATGAATTGTGTAGAATTAGGAAAAATCAATAAAGTATCATCGTTTCCGCCCTCTCTTAAAGGTCAGGATGGCGCCGACGAACTGTGTAAAATGGCTTTGGAAGAGGGTATAAAACCGCAGGTAATATTGAATGAGGCATTGATACCTGGTATGTCAAAAATCGGCGAGAAGTTTTCACAGGGCAGGGCGTTTGTGCCGGAGATGTTAATCTCTGCAAAGGCAATGACGGCAGCTATGAAACATCTGAAGCCGTTCTTTACAAGCGGAGAAATAAAAAGAAAAGGCACGTTTGTGATAGGGACAGTATTCGGCGATCTTCATGATATAGGTAAGAATATAGTTGCAATGACAATAGAAGGTTCGGGCTGGGAAGTAATTGATCTTGGAGTTGATGTGAAGCCGGAGAAGTTCGTAGAAACGATTGAAAAATATCCGGATTGTGTAGTGGGTTTATCAGCTTTGTTAACAACAACAATGGCAAATATGGAAGTAATTGTTAAAGAGATAAAGAATAAGTATCCTGACAAATTAATACTTGTTGGCGGTGCACCTTTGTCCCAGGAATTTTGTAATAAAATAGGCGCAAGCTTTTATTCTCCTGATCCGCAGGGCGCTGTTGAATTTCTGAAAAAGGTTGCAGCGTAAAATATATGTTATAATATATAACATTGAAAAACAACAAAATAAATTATGGAGGATATACGAAGATTAATATGAATAAATGGGTTGAAACCCTAAATCAATCAGCTAAAAGGTGTGCGATTCCAGTTATGACGCATCCCGGTATAGATTTAATTGGTAAAAAGATAAAAGAAGCCGTTACAGATGGAGAAGTGCAGTATAAGGCAATAAAAGCCATACAGGATAATTACCCGACAGCCGCTGCAACGATGATGATGGATCTGACAGTTGAAGCGGAAGCTTTTGGTTGTAAAATAAATTTTCCCGATGATGAAATACCAACGGTTGCCGGGCGCCTTGTGAGCGACAGGGAATCAATTGAGAAACTGACCATCCCCACACTCGAAAGTGCACGCATACCGCAATATCTGAAAGCAGCAAAGCTGGCAGCTGAGAATATTGTGGATAAGCCGGTATTAGCCGGGTGTATAGGGCCGTTTTCACTTGCCGGAAGATTATTCGACCTTTCTGAAATTATGACTGGGCTTTATATTGAACCTGATGTAATTAAATTGCTTTTAAAAAAATGTACGAAATTTTTACTTGAGTATGTAAAGGAGATGAGGAAGGCTGGCGCCAATGGAATAGTAATGGCTGAACCTGCGGCGGGTTTATTATCACTTGAGATGTGCGATGAATTTTCATCATGTTATATTAAAGAAATTGTTGAAGAGGTTCAGAGAGATGATTTCCTTTTTGTACTTCATAACTGCGGCAACACAGGCCAGGTAACTCAGTCGATGGTTTCTACGGGAGCCTGCGCTTTACATTTTGGCAATAAGATAGATATAATAGAAGTTCTTAAAGAAGTGCCTCAAAATATACTTGTAATGGGTAATCTTGATCCTGTTAATGTATTTAAGATGGGGAAACGGGCCGAAGTATTTAGAGCTACGGCAACACTTTTATATCAGACTTCAGGTTATAGGAATTTTGTTATCTCTTCCGGGTGCGACACACCTCCTGGTGTACCGGTTGAAAATATAAGAGCATTCTTTGAGGCAGTAGATGCATTTAACTGACAGGCTGGAAATTATGAATGTTGAAAAATTTTCATTTAAGTACAGAGAGCTGGATATTAAGAAAGAATCATTAATAAAGCTGATGGGATATTCTAAAGAATCGCTTCCGCAAATGATAGATGAAGAGATTGATGAAGTAATGGAGAAGGGTGAGGAGGTATGCAATATTGAAGGAGGGTATAGAATAACTAATAATATTAGCTGGGATAAAAATAATTTCAATATTCTTCTTGAAAACGTTGTGCTAAATATACGAAGGGTAATTTTTCAACAAATAAAGAAATCAGACAATGTAGCGATATTTGTTTGTACAGCAGGAAAAGGAATAACCGACAGATCGAGAGAATTCATGAAGGAAGGGGATCTGCTGAAAGGTTACGTGTACGACTTGTTTGGCTCAATTGTGGTTGAAAGTGCAATGGATATTATTCAGGACTCGCTACAAAAAGGAATGGCAATCCTTGGGTTAAAGATATCCAACCGTTATAGCCCCGGTTATTGCGGATGGGATGTTGCCGAACAAAGGAAGCTTTTCAGTCTGTTGCCTGAACAATTTTGCGGTATAGAATTAACGGACTCATGCCTGATGCAGCCGACAAAATCAGTAAGCGGTATTATTGGTATAGGTGAAAACGTAAAATATAACAATTATACATGCAATATATGCGATTCATCAAATTGCTTGTATAAAAATCTTAAATACCGGTAATCTTTTATCGAACATTGCGGTATAAGGTTTAATTACACCAAAATTAAGAAATGGATAATAAGATTCGTTTGAATAAATAAATTAAAACGAATGTAGAATTAAGTGATAATTTATTTATTGTAAGGTAATAACAGTAAAAAAATGGAGGAATAATTATGAATTCAAGAGAGCGTGTGTTTAGTGCCTTTGAAAGAAAAGGTTATGACAGGATTCCTGTTAAACACGAAGGAACACCTGAGATTAATCAGATGATAATGGATCATTTCGGATTATTGAACATGGAACAACTATTAATAGTAGTTGGAGATGATTTTCGATATATTGAACCAATATATATTGGCCCGGAACTTAGGACCTTTCCAGATGGAAGCATAGAAGGATACTGGGGTGAGCATTATATCTATAAGGAATTCGGAGGCGGCAAATATTTAGAGGCCAGTTATCTGCCATTTGCTAATGTATTTTCACTTGAGGAATTGGATCGTTCACATTTCCCAACAGCAGACTGGTTCGACTATTCAACAATTAAAGTGCAATGCGAGCAAATAAGAGAAAAAGGATTTGCTGTTTGTTATGGGACGGCAGGAGATATGGATTTCATAAATAGTATAGCCCGTGCACGCGGAACTGAACAAGTACTACTTGACTTAATTACCGATGACCCGGTTTATATCGAAATTATGGAAGCGCGCTTCAAGTTCTATTATGAAATGCACGAACGGGTTCTTCAGGCAGCAAATGGGCTAATTGACTTTACTCATATTGGGGAAGATTTGGGTACGCAAACGGGTCCAGTAATAAACATGGATATTTTCGAGAAACATTTTGCTCCTAAATTTAGAGCATACTTTGAAATGGTTCACCGATATGGAGCAAAAACTATGATGCACATGTGCGGTCATGTTAGAGAATTTTTATCCAGATTGACCGAATTAGGACTTGACGTATATGATGTCGTACAACCTACAGCACCTGATATGGACATTAGTCTGTTAAAAAAGAATTATGGAGAACATTTGAGTTTTTGTGGTAGTGTAAGTGTTCAGACAACTCTCGCTTTTGGAACTCCTAAAGAGGTTGAAGAAGAAGTAAAACGACGGCTTCGGTTGTTCCCCAAAGGAGGCCTTTTTTTAGGGCCTACTCATGCTATTCAAGTTGGTTCTCCAATTGAGAATATTATTGCACTTTATAAAACAGCAGGTAGCATGGTCGGGGAAATAGATGATACGATATTATCAATTGGGACTAAAGAAGAAAAATCTAAAATTAACATGTCAAAATTATTTTAGTTGATTTTAAATTAAATAATTGCGAGTAATAACTTATAAATTTCAGCTTATTACAAGCTCCCTATCCATTTCCATAAATTAATGGATAAGTATAGGAGAATTGGAGTAAAATATTACATAAATATTATTGGGAAATGATTTTCTAATTTATTTTGATTGATTAATTATACTGCCACTTTGGTATCAATTACCAGACCATCTAACAATTTTTCATAGATTTTAAATCTATTGCTCAAACATAGGCAGAATTCTAAATATTTTATTAATAAAATGATAAAAGGAGGATTAAATATGAAGCGATTTGCATTTAAGATGAAGCTGATGCCAGGAAATAAATTTGAATATGCCAGCAGGCATGGTGCCATCTGGCCCGAGCTTAAAGCCTTATTAAGTAAAAACGGTGTCAGCGATTATACAATTTTTTTTGATGAAGAGACAAATACTTTGTTCGCTTTTCAGAAGCAGGAAGGCGAAAGCTCCTCGCAGAATTTAGGCCACAACCCCATAGTCCAGGACTGGTGGAAATATATGGCAGATATAATGGAAACCAATCCTGACAACTCACCTATATCCATCCCACTTGAAGAACTATTCCACATGGATTAAATAACATGCTCTTAGTCGATGGTTCATGGCTTTTATTTATTTGTAACCGAAGACAATTTTTAGAAAATCAGAAGTAATTCTTATTTCACACTTGTCAGAGGTGAAATAAACTAAACAAGATTCTAAAAGAACAACCAAAAATTTTAAGAAGGATAAAAACTTAAAATGGAATCAATCATAAGCATAGTACTGATGGCCATAGGTAGCGCGTGCGCAGCCAGCTTCTATGTGCCTATAAAGAAAGTCCGCGGCTGGTCATGGGAGAGCTACTGGATAGTGCAGGGAGTATTCTCTTGGATAGTAGCTCCGTGGATATTTGCACTATTTACTGTCCCTAACCTCGGCAGGGTGCTTATCAGCTCTCCCGCAGGTGCTGTATTCTACACACTTCTATTCGGCATGCTTTGGGGTGTAGGCGGCCTGATGTTCGGGCTCAGCATGAGATATCTTGGCGTAGCTCTAGGCCAGTCGATAGCTTTGGGATTCTGCGCGGCACTAGGCACACTAATACCACCTATCATTTCCGGAAATAATCTTTTAGGCACACATTCAGGAATACTTATTATTACAGGTGTATCTATTTGTATAACTGGTATAACTATAGTAGGATACGCGGGAGCCCTTAGGTCAACAAATATGTCGGTGGAGGACAGGCAGAAGGCAGTAAAGGAGTTTGCCCTTAAGAAAGGCCTTTTGATAGCAGTATTGTCAGGAGTAATGAGCGCTTGCTTCAACTACGGTATAAACGGCATACCGGGATTTATGGATGCAGGGAACGTAATACAGAAAGTGGCGGCAGCGCAGGGTACTAACCCGCTGTTTGTAGCCAATCCGGTGTATATATACGTCATGTTTGGTGGATTCCTTACTAATTTTGTTTATTGTGTTTATATGAATGTAAAAAATAAGTCATATAAAGATTATCTATCTGTTTCGACAAATTTGTTTATTGGAAACCTATTCTTCTGTCTGCTTGGTGGTACGCTTTGGTATTTGCAACTTTTCTTCTTCGGTATGGGGCAGAGTAAGTTGCCATCGGGTATGATGGCCTTTGGTTGGAGCATACTTATGGCAATGAATATACTATTTGGCAATGTGTGGGGCATTATCCTTAAAGAATGGCAGGGTAGTAATAGAAAAACAATTCTAGTTCTATCAGTCGGGTTAACGTTGCTTATCTTATCAACTTTCGTTATTAAATTGTAATAATTCTCTTTAAGTATTTTACAACACCTTAAGTAAACAGTAGGATTGATTTTAATAATCCATTTAGTGACCGGATGGATTTTGGCAGCATTCCTGTTTTTTTATTCTATAAATGTAAATATTATCCAAAACAAAAAGAAGAACTAAAAAACAAAATCAAAACTAATGATCCCTTCTCGTCTTATAAATTAATGTAAGAAAAAACATCGTGAGGTAAGGGGAAAACTATCCGGTTTTCTCTCTGACTTATCACTTGCCATTAATTTAATTCCAATTCAGGTAAACAGGGCAAAGCTCGGCTATATAATGGAGTATACGAGCATAGAAATATCCACGACAGGAAGATAAAGAAACTGGATATATTTGAACATGAAGTGCTTGATCTAACAATGGAACGGGGATGCTTATAAACACTCTACAATGAGGAAAAAGGAATTGTGCATAGATACATATACCTGCAAAGCTCAAGTTAGGCAAGTATATCTTGATGTTCGTCCTGCTTGACGGCTCATTAAATATATAAGTAACAACAGTGTAGGGGACACGTTTATCAATTTATAAATGCCTTCATCATCCGGTAAACAGGGAATAATGAGGGATGGCTTTCTGAAGAGAATAAAACAAGTAGCAGCCGGATTTGTACTGTCGGTTCCGATACAATACTGTATATACCACCGGGGAAGAAGTGCACGGATTTACACTTGACCCGTCATTCGGTGAGTTTTTACTTTCTTATGTAATATCCGAATGCCTAAGAAGTCGCAAATATACAGCGTTAATGAGGGTAATTACCTTCACTGGGAAGATGGCCTGAAGAAGTATATAGATTACCTGAAAGAAGAAGATAAAGAAACGGGCAGGCCTTACTCATTACGGTATGTAGGCTCAATGGTGGCTGACATACACAGAACTCTTCTTTACAGAGGAATATTTATGTATCCCGCCGACAATCGTTATCCTAACGGTAAGCTTCGGGTGATGTATGAATGCAATCCAATGTCAATGCTGGTAGAGGCAGCAGGAGGCAAAGCCACAAACGGTAAGCAAAGGATATTAGAGGTCCATCCATCGAAGTTGCACGAAAGGTCGCCAATATATATAGGCAATGAGCATGAGATAAACACTCTTAGAAAGTTTATTGATGCTGAAAAGGTAGATGATAAAATAATTATAGATTGTTAACAAATAAAATTACCAATATAAGCTAAAGAGATATGAATAAAACTGCAATGGTATATTTCTGGAAGAATTAAGTTTTAATTTAACTATTATAAAATTATATATTGATATTTGCAAATAATTATTTTTAATTTATAATGTAATTAACATTTTACTGAACGATGGTTTCTAAAAGTTTGAAATTTGACTGAATTTTAAAGATTCAGTCTTACTCATAATCAGCGGGTCGGAGGTTCAAGTCCTTCTGAGCCCACTAAAAGTGCGGAAATAATTTATTTCCGCACTTTTTTATTTTAAACCAAACCGTTTTAACAAAAGGTTTGATACCATAATTCTGCTAAAGTTATAAAGTAGCAATATTGACAATAACTACTTCATAAGAATCAGCTTCTTTGTAGAGACAAAGGATCCGGCTTGTAAACGGTAAAAATATACTCCACTTGAGAGACCGAGTGTTCCGTTGCTGTTATTAAACGGCACTGTGTAACTACCGGCTTCCTGGCGGCCATTTACGAGAGTAGCAACCTCTTTCCCAAGTATATTATAGACTTTTAGGGAAACTTGGCCGGTTTTCTGAAGGCTATATTGAATATTTGTTGATGGATTAAATGGATTAGGATAATTCTGTAAAAGAGAAAATTCTTTAGGTGATAATAATTTATTCTCGACGGATGTTGCAGTTGCCGGCTTAGTAACGGCATTTGCATCTAAAGTTACTGCGGTCTGTGCCAGTGCTGTGCCGTTTAAAGTTGCACCGGTACTCATCTGAATCAATGTATTACATAATATAATTCCTTTCAT
The DNA here is from genome assembly GCA_031292465.1 of Ignavibacteriaceae bacterium. Classification (GTDB taxonomy): domain Bacteria; phylum Bacteroidota; class Ignavibacteria; order Ignavibacteriales; family Ignavibacteriaceae; genus FEN-1297. The sequence goes on along the minus strand of JARLHB010000530.1, from coordinate 1,101 downwards.
GGCAGCCGTTGTTCCAATAATAACCTGACCGGCAACCTGCCAGAAGATATTGGAAGCTTTTGCGTTCCCACCAAGAGTAACAATAGCTCCGTTGGCTAAGGTTAGATTTTGCGCTATCTGGAAAATCCATACATCTGTTGCAGTGCCTGTTATAGTAACACCAATATCAGATACCTGCACCGCTGTACCCCATTTATAAAGGCCTGGAGTAAGGTTCTTTCCACTAAGATCTCCGGTATAAAGTTCAGTATAATCAGGCGATGTCCGCCCGGCTGCGTCTGTGTAAGCGGTTTGCATATCGTTTATTGCCGTAGTCATCTTAGTCGGAGTTGGGGAAGTATAATCAGAAGCATATACTTTTCCTGTGATTACAGAGGATGTTGAATATGTGCCTGAAGCATCCATTATTAATCCAAATCCGGTTATATATGTGGCAGCGGTCGGACTTATTCCAATATCTCCGGTAATTGCTGTGGTGCCTGTGGTTGAGATTCCTGTTTTTGCAAGAATCACAAAATCGCCTGCACTTCTAAGATTTACTGTTGCCGGAGACGATTGGGGCATAACAACCCCGTGTGTAATAAAAACAGCCAGCAGCACTGTTCCGAAAAACCGCATCCACCTGATTAAGGCGTTTGCTGAATCTATAGTATAATTATTCACAATATTCTCCATGTATTAATAAAGACCTCGGTTAATTACATCTTTCATTTTGTCCATAATAATTTAAATTATCTATGACAAGCGCATTATCATTATTAATTAATTTTAAATTACTTAGATGATATGAGTAAGTAAATCAGGCAAAAGGATGAAAAGGGAACTACATCTTTCGGGTGAAAAGGATAGAAAAAATTATTCACCCTTCAATAATGCCGTTTGAATTGCCTGCCTTAGATTTTGATATACAGGCGCATTTTAATCGCCTCTAATATCAGATCATTCCGGGAAAAATTATTCTCCATGCAAAGCTGCAGAATAAAATAAACAAACATTTTCAACGGTTATTATACTGCAACAGGGTACATCTCATAAATCAGGGTATGGGGATTAATCCGTTTTCCATCCTATTGAACTATTGATAGAACAATCAGTTTACTT
>JARLHB010000529.1 GCA_031292465.1 Ignavibacteriaceae bacterium | reverse complement strand
TATATAATTATTCCGGCCAGCCATGGAAAACACAAAAAATAATAGCCGATATTATGAAAGAGGAATACGATATTGGACCTGGCGGTTTAAGCGGCAATGATGACTCAGGCCAAATGTCTGCCTGGTATGTCTTAGGAGCAATAGGGTTTTATCCGGTATGCCCTGCATTGCCTGAATATCAAATTTGCGGGCCGAAATTCAAAAAGATTAAAATAAAATTAGGCAATAATAAAGTTCTTTTAATTACTGCACCAAATTATTCATCTGAAAATATTTATATTCGTAGTATTGAATTAAATGGTCAAAAATATGAAAAACTTTCTTTGCCGCATGAAATGATGATTGACGGCGGGCAAATAAATTTTGATTTATCTGATAAAATAACAGACTAAATGCTTAGTAATTGGAAATTGTATTATCGCGAATTATCAGCCTTTGAAAAAGTAAATTATTTAATATTTACAATTTTTTCATTAGCCTACATTTTAACCTTACAATACCGCCCTTATGCTTTTTCGTATGTAATCAAAATTATACCAATACTGAGCTTGTCATTTATTTCTATCCTTTATATTCCCGGCAGAAAGGGCAAATATATTTTTATCGGGTTATTATTCTCTGCTGCGGGTGATATTTTCTTAGCTATGGAAGGGGATAAATACTTTATTTATTGGCTGGGTGCATTTGGATTTGCACACATTATGTATATTTCTGCATTTCTTAAGAACATTACATTAAAAAGAAAACGTTCGTTTTTATCATTATTTTTCGTTATTTACGGGTTGATAATCGGGTATTTATTATTGCCGAATCTGGGTAAGATGTTTATTCCTGCAACAATTTATCTGCTCCTTTTAGCTTTTTCGGGAATTTCATCAGTAATTGGAAGGGATAATTATTACATGGTTATTCCTGGTACTATGTTATTCATGATTTCTGATTCAATTATTGCTGTCAATACATACTTAACTAAAATTCCACATTCAAGTTTCTGGATCATGCTGACGTATTTTCCTGCACAACTTTTAATTACTTACGGTTCTGCTAAAACTGAAGTATCTGTTAAAAAACACAGTTGAAAAATTACCTGATTATTGCTAAATATTAAAAATTAGGGGCATTGTTCTTTAACTATTATTAAGAAAAACAGGGGACAAGTAGATTATTTTACCAAATGTATTAAAATTACTTATTTATAATACATTCGTTTTTTTAACCTTTTTGAAACTTTTAGAGGATAAAGGTAAATTTTAACCTACAGACCAAACATTTGAACGTCAAAACCAGCCCCTTTTAATAATAGATACGATATTTCCACGTGGTTTTAAGAATAGTTATTTGCAATTTATTTTTGAATTTAATTTAGGAACTGAGCCCATGTCTTATCGATACAAAAAAAGCTATTCAAAATTTTTAACATGTTCTCATTTATTTACCCTTTTTATTATAGTTTTTTCAAGTGCAGCCTTCATTAATGCGCAAACAGGAAGAATTTCAGGAAAAGTTATTGATGCAAAAGACAAAGATGCCTTACCGGGTGCAAGTGTTTATCTTGAAGGGACTGTAATCGGGACAGCAACAAGCATTGAAGGTACTTATAACATTTCTAACATTAAACCGGGTAATTATAAAGTTATTTTTTCTTATGTCGGATATGAGAACAAAGTAATTCCCGTCACAATAGTAGCTAACAAAACAGTTACACTTAATGCATCTCTTAGTTGGAGCAGTAAAGAATTAGGCGAAGTAGTTGTAACCGGACAGTTGGCAGGACAGGCGCAGGCCATTAACCAGCAGCGCGTTTCGGACCAGATTGTCAACATAGTATCAGAAGAAAAAATTAAAGAATTGCCGGATGCTAATGCTGCTGAAGCTGCAGGCAGGTTGCCGGGCGTTGCCGTACAGCGTGATGGCGGTGAAGCTTCTAAGTTAATGATTAGAGGTCTGGATCCAAAATTTACCAGTGTCTCTCTTAATGGTATTAATGTGCCTGCAAGTGATGCTGATAACCGCAGTGTTGACCTTAGCATGTTTTCACAAAGTTCTTTATCCGGAATTGAATTGTATAAAGCCCTTACGCCCGATCAGGACGGTGATGCTTTGGCTGGAGCAATAAACCTTATCACAGGCCAGGCTAAAGCAGGACAGAAATTAACTCTTAATGCTACCGGAATATACAGCGGCCTTGCAAATACAGCCAGACAATATAAATTTTCAGGACGATACAGCAACAGATTTTTTAATGACTTTCTGGGTGTTCAGGCTGAGGCAAATGCTGAGAAAAGAGACAGAAGCGATGAAACATATACTAATGCTTGGAACGTTCCTAAAAATTTAGATTATCAAATCTCAAATTTGACTGTCGGAATCACTGATGAAACAAGGAAGAGGTTCGGCGGAAGTTTAGACTTAGATATAAATACCGGTGACGGCGGTAATATTAAAATGCTTAACTCTTACAGTAAAACAAATAGAAATCAATTCATTGATACACGTGATTATGTGGCCTTAGGTGATGCGGTTTCTTATACCGGGGAAGTAGTTGACAGAGAAACATATACCTTTAACAACTCTATAATAGGCGAAAATCATTGGGAAGGGGCAAAAATAAACTGGGCTGTTTCTCATGCTTATACAAAAAATGATAAGCCGTTTGATGCATATATGAAGTTTAATGAGAACCAGACTGTATATTCCGGAATGAAAACTATTTCAGATCCTGACGTGCTTATCCAACCGGGCCAATATCTTATACCATATGCATGGAATAATTTTTCCCAGTCAACTTGGTATACGGCATATTTTTACAAGGATTCAAACAGCGAGCGTAATTATGAAGCTAAAGCTGATATTGAATATCCTATCCGTCTAAACGATACATATAATGCAATTGTTAAAGCCGGATATAAATTCAGGGATAAAATCAGGCACCGTACAAGTGATGAATGGTATGCCCCTTATTTGACCAGAAAAAGTCAGGACGATACCTATGATGATAATGGAAATATTGTTGCAAAGGATTGGTCATCTACTCCCTGGGCCAATGATCATTCGGGTGCTATGACGGAGTTTTTTCACTCAGGGACAACCAGAACAGTAAATAATGATTACATTCTGAATCCCGTCCTTAGCTCAGATCTAATTAGACAATGGTACAATTTTAACAAAAACGGAGTCAATTCAACCGCAACACAAAAAGAATATGTTTACCAGATGGAAGCTCTGAAAAACAAGTATAATACAACGGAAAACGTTCATGCAACTTATGTTATGACCAAAATAAATTTAGGCAGCTATTTTACCGTACTTGGCGGTGTAAGATATGAATATGAAAGAAATTCCTACAACGCAAATTATATACCCAGAATTATTGGCGAAAATGAAACACAACAAGCTACAATTACAGACACGACAAAAGAATATATTAAAGGATATGTACTTCCAAATCTACACATTAAATTTCAGCCGTACGACTGGTGGGATTTAAAACTTGCTGCAACAAAATCTATTTCGCGACCTGATTACTCAATGAGGCTGCCTACCATGTATATTAATAGTGAGGCGCAGGCGATTACAGCTTGTAATCCTAACCTGCAGAATGCAGTTGCATGGAACTTTGATGCAAGTACTTCATTGTATTCTTCCACTTTTGGCTTGATTACATTATCCGGGTTCAAAAAGAATATTGATAATATGTTTTACTGGGTTTCGGGCCTTCCAATTACCAGTAATCCACAGGCTGTAAGCTACGGTATTCCACTTAATTATGGCTCAGTAAAAGGATATCAATTAACAATGCCGATAAATACACAGGGAACTCAGGTTTGGGGTTATGAAGTCGAATTACAGGCACATTTTGGTTTCTTACCCGGCCTCTTGCAAAATATAGTTTTTAGTGCAAATTATTCCAGGATATGGTCGAAAACATATACCCCGTATTATTTGAAATATACAGACCCAGTAACATTCAAGACAGTATCTTATGTCCTTTATACCGAGGATGATCTTAACGGGCAGACAGATTATATAGGTAACGCTGCTTTGGGATATGATTATAAGGGATTTTCAGGCAGAGTATCCGTTACATTCCAGGGGCCGTATTTGTATTCCTCAAATACCCGGAAAGATCTGAATACTTATGAGAAAGCTTTCTCACGCTGGGATTTGGCATTGAAACAGGTCGTAACAGAAAACCTTTCTGTCTATCTTAATGTAAATAATTTTACAAATACTATTGAAGGCGGATATGAATCATTTCGGGATCTGGACACCGGCGGCCATCTGTATGGTGTCAGTGCTGATTTAGGCGTCCAGGTTACGTTGTTCTAAAAAATTATTGATGTTTACTTAATACTAACTAATATATCTATTACATAGAGTGGCTACACTGTAATATTTTTAACAGTTCTAAATAATAATCAAAGGAGCTAAATATGAAAAAAAGTACTATTCTGGTTATCCTTCTTATGACTGCGTTTTGGGCTTTGGGTAGTGCTCAAACGTCAGCACAAACAACTCTCTACCCGCATAATACTGACGGTAGTATCAATTATGTTAATTCGGCAATAAAGAGTGATACAACAGATGCCGGTATACGGAAAGATTCTATTTTCGTTTTTCTTCGCGACAGTACCTATTATTTTAACGGTACACTTTCAAATACAGGTTACTCGCTTACATTAAAAGCATCAGACGGTGCGGGTAGAAAACCTATATTAAGAAATGTATTTACAGGAGTAGATGATTATTATATTATGCTGCAGGCAGGAAACAATGTATATATATCTAACCTTTACATTGATGGAGAAGGCCCAAATCCCGAAACAGGAGAATGGGATGCAACTGATATTATGGATGGTGCTTTACTTCAGGCAGCTACTTCCGGTGTAGAATTCTTTATTGACAGTAGCGTTGTTGTAAACTCGGCTCAGGTTATAGTTAAGACAAGTTCAGGCGCAAGAGTGGTTAAATTAACAAATTCAGTATTTGCTAATTCAGGGCAGTTGTCGGCAGATAATATAGGTAACGGAAGGTTTATAGATGTTCGTAACCATGCTACCGATACAATAATTGTTAAAAATTGTACAATTATTAGCGGCTATGATAATGTTTTACGCCATTATAATGCAAATGCAACATCTACATCTGCAGAAGTTCAAGACATTGAATTTGATCACAATACTATATACAACTATGCAGGCGCTAATGGTTTATTCCAGCTTGGCAATATAGTTAAGTCATTCAAATTTACAAACAACTTATTGGTTGATGCATTGTCACTTGGTTGGGATACAACTGATGCTTTAAGATATCAGGAATATGTTGGCCTTTTTGATACAACTGCAACCGGTAAATATGTTATGCACTTAATTGAGCATGTAGTTTATAGCGCTGAAACACCAACATTCGAAGTTTCTAATAACGTTGTTGCTTATGATACTGCGGTTACTAATTTCTGGAAAGCTTATGGCGTTGCTACACCGCCGTATGTTGATGATGTTATTGCAGCAAATGCAACAGGCAGCGGTACAACATTTACTACTGTAGATCCGTTTGCATTTAAAAAAGTTCCTAATGCTATGACTAATGTGCTTTATTCTTACAAGGCTAACGGCTATGGTTATACTGTAGGTACAGATACTCTTGATATAGACAGACGTAATGTCGATTTCTGGTTGGATAGTCTTGATTGTTCATATACAACAGCAAATAAAGCATTTGTTGGTACCGATAAATTACCGGTTGGTTCAACAGTGTGGAACAGCAAAATTACAGCAGTAAGTGACAAATCAGTAAAACCAACTACATTTGCACTTAATAATAACTATCCAAATCCTTTCAACCCATCGACTGTTATTAGCTTTAATTTACCTGTAAAATCTAATGTTACATTAAAGGTATTTAACATTCTTGGTCAGGAAGTTTATAGTGCTGTAAAAGATTTCTCAGCAGGCTCACAATCGTTTAACTTTAATGCTAAAGGATTAGGCAGTGGAATTTACATCTATACTGTAAAAGCTGCCGGTGTTGACGGTAAAAACTTTAGTGCTACTAAAAAGATGACTTTATTAAAGTAAAGTTTTCAGGTTCCTTTGTTAGTTATAATGTTTCCTCTCTTTGGTTTAATCCTTAGAGAGGAAATTTTTTTTGTGTTATAATAAACAGTTTTTATATCCCGGTAATTGCATACAAAAAAACGATTGTTTAATTTTGTTCGAAAATATTTTAATAGTGTAACAGACTGATAATAATAGATAGGTAAATACGATGAGAAAATTAATTGCCATAATATTTGTTATCCTTACCTGCGTTACAATTAAAGCAGGTGAAAAAGGTTGGACAAATTTATTTAATGGTAAAAACCTTGATGGCTGGAAAGTTTTAAATGGTACAGCCGAATTTAAAGTTGAGAACGGCTGCATTGTAGGTTTAGGCAGGCAAAACTCTCCAAATACATTTCTTGCTACAACAAATAATTATGAAAACTTTAGTCTTGAATTTGAAGTAAAAATGGATACCGGATTTAATTCCGGCGTACAGATAAGAAGCAGCAGCGACCCCGGCTATAAAGACGGTGTTGTGCATGGATGCCAGGTTGAAGTAGACGGCTCACCACGCGCATGGAGCGGAGGCATTTATGATGAACAGGGCAGAGGATGGCTGTATAATCTTGAGTGTAACCCTATGGCAAAAGCTGCTTATAAAAACGGCGGATGGAATAAATATCATGTTGAAGCTATTGGAAACAATATACGCGTTTGGATAAACGGAACTCAGACAGCGGATCTTGTTGACGAAACAGTAACAACAGGTTTCATCGCTTTGCAGGTACACGCTATTGATAGTGACAGTAAGACCGGTAAAAGTGTCTGGTTTAAAGATATCAGGATAAAAACATCAAATCTTGAAAAGGAGAAACATCTCGAATTAAATAAGATACCCCAAATCAGCTTTCTTAAAAACACTCTTACAGAAAGAGAAAAGAAAGAAGGATGGAAATTACTCTGGGATGGCAAAACAACTGACGGCTGGCGCGGTGCAAAGATAGACAGGTTCCCGGAAAAAGGATGGCACATTGAAGACGGGATACTTACAGTTGAAAAAAGCGGCGGATATGAGTCAAGAAACGGCGGCGACATTGTAACTGTTAAGAAATATAAAGATTTTGAACTGGAAGCTGACTTCCAGTATACCAACGGCGCTAACAGCGGTATAAAGTATTTTGTTGATAC
>JARLHB010000528.1 GCA_031292465.1 Ignavibacteriaceae bacterium | reverse complement strand
TAAGTAGTGAAACATATTTACGAGCCCCGCTAAAGAGAAATAAAGGGAACGCAACCCGAGAATTGCAAATATATTTGAAGTAATGATTACAAAAGGATCGCGTGTAATTGCTATAACTGCCGGGATGGAATCAACGGCAAATATTATATCCGATGATTCTATTAAAAGAAAAGTAAGGAATAAAGAAGTAATAAAAACTTTGTGTCCGCGTTTTACGAAAAATTTATCTCCCTTATAATCGGGAATAATATTAAAAAATCTTTTTATGAATTTAATTAAATAATTATTCTCATAATCAATCGTTTGTTCGCCGCCGAATGCCATTTTGTACGACGCAAAAAACAGTATTATGCCGAAAAGATAAATGATGGGGTGAAAGAGGTTCATCAGTCCCACGCCTGCAAGGATAAAAATTATCCTGAATATAATAGCGCTTAAAATACCCCATTTCAATACATGAGGCTGGCTATGGTGTGGAACATTCATAACGCCGAAAATAAGAAGGAATACAAAGAGATTATCTACTGAAAGGGAATACTCAATAAGGTAGCCGGTAATAAACTCAAGCCCTTTTTGGTGGCCCTGCTCTAAGAAGAAATAAATACCGGTATTAAATAATAAAGCGGTGGTTATCCACACACCGCTCCAAATTAAGCTTCTTTTTAGTCCTATCTTTCCATGCCTGTGGTCTGTTGCATATAAATCAACAATGATAATCGTAAAAGCTAAACATACAAATACAATCCAAAACGTTAATTCGCTAAACAATTATTCTCCAATTATGGAAGTAAAACACCAACGGAAATTACTGTAGTCCACAAGCCGTTTTTATCGCCCTCTGCAGACTGTGTAATGTTAAATGATCTGACAATCTTACCGGACATTTTATAAATATTTTCTCTTTCGCTCCAATCCGTATCAGGATTAAACTCCACGCCAAGCGTGGTAGCAAGCATGGTAGCAGCCAGGTCTTCGGCATATTCTCCTGAAACTTTTTCAGTCTCGCCGAAAGGATGATGTTCCGAAAGATAGCCGTACTGGTTGCTGTCTGCCGGTAAAGCTGCGCCTATAGAAGCTGCAATTAACCTGTTCGGTTCGTTTGTGGAGTTGCGGGCCATTACACAAAAAGTTATTTGTCCGGGGGTTAAGTCTTTTACACCTTCTTCAACTGAAACTCTTTTGCAGTTACCCGGGAATATACTGCTGACTGTTACTAAGTTGCATATTTCTATGCCGGCACTTCTTAAAGCCAATTCAAATGAAGTAAGGTATTCTTTATGTCTTCCTACGCCTTTGGTAAAAAATATTTTTGTTGGTACATACAAATTATCATCTCCTTTTTAGATCATTTTATTATTTTAACGAATTTTCTTTTTCCAACTTTTAGTATAGATTCTTTATTTAGACTTATAACCGCAGCGATATCTTCAATTTTTTCGCCGTCTAACGATACACCGCCCTGAGCAACCAGCCTTCTGGCTTCTCCTTTTGAAGGGGCGCAGTTTGTTTTTACAATTAAGTCCAATATTCCAAGTTCTGAAATATTATCATCAATTCTAAATTCGGGGATTTCATCGGGGATTTCTTTTTTTATGAATATTTTATCAAACTCTTCCTGTGCTTCAACAGCCGCCTGCTCATTGTGATACATCCTTACAAGCGTACGCGCAAGCTGCCTCTTAATATCTCTGGGGTTTACATTCTTATCTTCAAGCTGCTGCTTTATTTTATTCAATTCAGCATTGGAAATATCCGTTGCCAGCTCGTAATAATTCATAATAAGGGAGTCAGGTATAGAAAGGGTTTTTCCGAAAATATCTTTTGCAGTATCGGATATGCCGATGTAATTATTGTATGACTTGCTCATCTTTTCCACGCCGTCTGTACCGACAATAAGCGGCATAGTTAAGATAATCTGAGGCTCAAGTCCGAATTCCCTCTGAATATCGCGTCCTACCAGCAGATTAAATTTCTGATCGGTGCCGCCAAGTTCAACGTCGCTTTTAATAGCAACAGAATCCATTGCCTGTGCAAGAGGGTAGAGGAACTCGTGTACGCTTATAGGTTCGCCGGCTTTAAATCTTTTAGTAAAATCATCGCGCTCAATCATCCTGGCCACTGTGTATTTTGACGCTAATTTAATTACATCTTCAAAAGACATTTTACTAAGCCATTCGGAGTTATAAACGATTTTTGTGCTTTGGGGGTCAATAATTTTTGAGGCCTGCTCAAAGTAAGACTGTCCGTTCACTCTTGTTGCTTCAAGAGTAAGGGCCGGACGTGTAACATTCCTGCCGGAGGGGTCGCCTATCATCCCGGTAAAATCGCCTATAATCAATATTGCCTGGTGGCCTAAAGACTGGAACTGGGCAAGTTTTCTTAATACAACCGAATGCCCTATGTGCAAATCAGGGCGGCTGGGGTCACATCCGAGCTTTATGTTTAGTGGTTTATTTTCTTTTGATGATTTTTCAAGTTTCCGAACAAGTTCTTCTTCAGGAATAATTTCAAAGACACCCCTTTTTATAAGATCCATTTGTTCGTTTATAGGGGGAAAATTCAATTTAGCCATTATCCTCTACGGGTTTCTGTAATTTGTTTTATTTAAAAAATTATATGTAATTAAACGAAAAGTAGCTTACAAACGCAAAAAATATTTTTTTTATATCATTCATGCAGATTTTTAGTCTTAAATTTTAAATTTTCGTTCCTGATCTCTTTGGAGATCCCTTTTAGCAATCGATTCACGCTTATCGTAAGTCTTTTTTCCTTTTGCCAAAGCCAGTTCAACTTTTACTTTCCCGTTTTTGAAATATAGGCGCATTGGAACAAGAGTTAATCCTTTTTCCTTTACCTTACCTATTAGCTTCCTGATTTCATTTCTATTTAGGAGAAGTTTCCGTGTTCTTGTCGGTTCATGATTATTTATATTTCCCTGGTCATAAGCGCTTATATTTGCACTGAACAACCATACCTCGCCGTCTTTTATATTTGCGTAACTATCGACAAGGTTAACCTTACCGAGCCTAAGAGATTTTACTTCAGTACCTTGAAGAACAATTCCAGCTTCATATGTTTGAACGATGGTATATTCATGCCGGGCTTTCCGGTTTACTGTTATGTTTCGTTCTTCATCTTTAGCGGTTGGCATAATATCCAAAAAATTAGGCTGAAAAATATTTTTATTGCAGACTAAAATCAAGGAAATGAGGATAAAAGTTTTAATTTAGGTTAAAAATATTCATAAAACACATATTTAAACCGGATTATGATGGAAATAAATTCTTTATAGCAAATAATACTACAATACGTGGGAAATTTATCATATATAATACCGAAATTCTAAAGACTACATATTCTATATTTTAGTTATATCGTCCTTTGTGATGTGTAAATATCACAAATTATAAATATGGAAGGCAACATAAAATTGCGCCGGAATATTTTGTCTTCACCTCGTAGAGGTGAAATATTGGTAGAAAGAAATATTTCCCCGGAAAAAAAACCC
>JARLHB010000527.1 GCA_031292465.1 Ignavibacteriaceae bacterium | reverse complement strand
GAGAATGAAATAAAAGCAGACCCGGACATAAACATTGATAAAAAATATGAACTGGCAGTAGGCGCCTCCGGTACAATACAGTCTGTTGCAGGAATGATTTATTATCTGCGTACAGGCAGAAAAACCAAGACCCTTAATGGATTTACCTTTACCAAAGAGGAACTTTTAAAAGTGGTCGAAAATGTTTTAAGCAAAAAAACTCTTGAAGAAAGATTAAAAATAAAGGGAATTGAAGATAAACGCGCTGATATTATACCTGCAGGACTTATAATTCTTAAGCAGATATTTAAGATATTTAAAATTGAAACTATGATGATATCTGATTTTGCACTGCGTGAAGGTATTATACTACAAACAATAGCAGAAGGTAATTAACCGGGTGTAACTGCATTTGATGCATTGCTGCATAATTTAACTATTATGACAAAGTACCTGCAGCCAGTTTGATGATAAAATAAGTCGTAACTTAATAAAGATGTTAAATAGGCATTATCTTCTATATGTTTGTTTAATGTATACTACTTCCTTTCAATATTCTTTTTACGTAATTATATTAGACATTCAATCTTTTGGAAATTATGAATAACATTAGAAATTTTTGCATTATAGCACATATAGATCACGGTAAGTCTACAATCGCGGATTGCCTGCTTGAAAAAACCGGTACTGTTTCAGAACGTGAGGCAAAGTCACAGGTATTAGATGATTTAGAGCTTGAAAGAGAGCGTGGCATTACTATAAAGTCGCACGCTATACAAATGAAATACAAGGCAAGCGATAACCAGGAATATATATTGAACCTTATCGACACCCCCGGCCATGTGGATTTTTCCTATGAAGTGTCGAGGTCATTGGCAGCGTGTGAAGGAGCGTTACTTGTTGTTGATGCTGCCCAGGGTGTTGAGGCGCAAACCATAAGCAACCTTTATCTTGCAGTTGAAGCCGGGCTGGAAATAATTCCCGTCCTTAATAAAATAGACCTGCCGAGCGCTGAAATTGATAAGGTTAAAGGACAAATAATAGACTTAATCGGGTGCAATCCGGATGAAATTATTCTTGCCAGTGCAAAATCCAAGTTAGGTATTTCAGATATTTTAGAAAGTATTGTAAAAAAAATACCGGCGCCTAAAGGCGACCCGGATGCGCCTCTTCAGGCGCTCATCTTTGATTCTATATTTGATGCTTACCGCGGTGCAATTGCTTATATAAGAGTATTTAACGGTACTATTAAGACTAATGATAAGATAAAATACATTGTTGTAGATAAAGAAATTGAAGCTGAAGAAATAGGTGTGCTCGGGTTAAGAAAAATTAAAACCGATGAACTTTCAGCGGGAAATGTGGGCTATCTTATTTCCGGTATAAAAGAAGTTCACAATATTAAAGTTGGTGATACTGTAACGCATGCAAAAAACGGTTCGGAACATGCACTGCCTGGCTATAAAGATGTAAAGCCAATGGTTTACAGCGGACTTTATCCTACTGATGCAGATAAGTTTGAAGACTTGCGCGATGCACTTGAAAAGTTCCGCCTGAATGATTCCGCGCTTATTTATCAGCCTGAAACTTCTGCGGCATTAGGGTTCGGCTTCAGATGCGGATTTCTCGGGCTGCTTCACATGGAAATTGTTCAGGAGCGCCTGCTTAGAGAATATAATCAGTCAATTATTACGACTCTTCCAAATGTTGAATACTATGTTTACAATAAAAAAGGCGAAAGGCTGACTGTTGATAACCCGGCAATGATGCCTTCGGTTGGAGAAATTGAACGTATCGAAGAGCCTTATGTTAAAGCGCAAATTGTTTGCCCCAGTGAATATGTCGGTAATATTATGAAGCTTTCCATGGACAAGCGTGGAGTTTATAAAAACACAACATATATTGATCCGACAAGAGCTGATCTTCAATATGAATTCCCGTTGTCTGAAATCATTTTTGATTTTTATGATAAGCTTAAATCAATGACGCGCGGTTATGCTTCATTTGATTATGAATATATTGGCTACATAGAATCCGACCTGGTGAAGCTTGATATACTTCTTAACAACGAACCGGTCGATGCATTATCAATGATTGTTCATAAGGTTAAGTCATATGACTGGGGAAGAAAAGTTTGCAGCAAGCTGAAAGACCTTATCCCAAGGCAAATGTTTGAAATAGATATACAGGCAGCTATAGGTTCAAAAGTTATTTCCAAATCCGTTGTAAAAGCATTAAGGAAAAATGTTCTTGCAAAATGCTACGGCGGAGATATAAGCAGGAAAAGAAAACTGCTGGAAAAACAAAAAGAAGGCAAAAAACGGATGAAACAGGTTGGCAATGTAGAAATTCCGCAGGAAGCCTTTTTAGCCGTACTTCAAATTGAAGATTAAGCAGGAATAAATCTTGTCCCCAGATGAAATTAATAGCGATAAATCCCCGGAAGAAAGATCAGATAAAAAACAAACAATTGAACCCCAGTTTAATATAAAATATTTTATCCGTGCAATTCTTATTGCGTTGGCGGCTGCGCTTGTTATTAAAATGTTTTTTATTGAAGCAGATGTAATTCCTACCGGTTCGATGGAAAATACGCTTATGGCAGGCGATTTTATTATTGTAAATAAGGCTGCTTATGCCATATCAACACCGCGCAATATACCTTTAACTAACATTACTATTCCTCATGTTAAGATTATTAATACTTCCAAACCAAAGTTAAATGATGTTATTATTTTTAAGTATCCTGGTAATCTAAATGAGATTCAGCCTGACGATGAAATCGACTTTATTAAGCGTGTAATCGGCTGCCCGGGAGACACACTTCAAATTATAAATAAAACAGTGCTTATAAATAAAGATAAAATTCCTTTGCCTGCAAATTCATCATTCTCAAGGTATAATATCCTCGGAAGTAACGTAACAGATAAAAGGATATTCCCACCGGGGAAAAACTGGAATAGTGATAATTACGGCCCTCTGATAATTCCCTATAAAGGCATGAAAGTTAAATTGAACGTAAAAAATATTGATGAATGGGAATTAATCATTGATAGGGAATTAGGTCCTAAAGCTGTAAGCGTTGAAGGTACGGTTATCACAATAAACGGCAGTCCGGTAAGGGAATATGAATTTACTAAAAATTATTACTTTGTAATGGGGGATAACCGTGATGACAGTATGGACAGCCGTTATTGGGGCTTCCTGCCGGAAGATAATATAATAGGCAGGGCTATTCTTATTTACTGGTCACTGGAACAGCCGGTTTCCTTTGACAATATGTCGCTGTTTTTTCATTCCATAAGGTGGGGCAGGATACTAAAAGTTATACATTAAATTTATGCACTATAAAAGTATTTTTTAGTTTGACTAACGTAATTTATATTAACTTATTGCAATTTTAATCATAAGTACTTTTCTACAACAGGATTATAAAAGTTATATGAAGAAAATTATTTTGCTCTTTTTATTTATTATACCATTCTCTTATTCACAAAATAAATATTATATCTATTTCAAGGATAAGGAAATAAATTCCGGCACATCTCTGAATAAAAATTCTGCTCTTTATACTCAAACGGTTAATCTGTTAACAGAACGCTGTATTGCCCGCAGGCAGAAATCTATGGGTAAGGACAATATTGTAACTTTTGAGGATATTTCATTAAGCAAAACTTATGTTAATAAATTGCAAACAATCGGAATAAAAATTGAGAATCAGCTTAAGTGGTTTAATGCCGTCTCTGCATATCTTACAGATGAACAAAAGGCAGAGGTGCAAGACCTTTCATTTGTAAAATCAATTGAAGCAGTAAGAGTTAAAAAATTTACTCATGAAAAGACTTCTTCAAATGCTGTAATGCATAAGATAGGATCCGGGCCGACAAAGGCTGAATACGGGTTCTCTTATTTTCAGCTAAATTTATCGGATATACCTGCAGTTCATTCAAAAGGAATTACAGGCGATGGTATTATTATAGGAATTCTTGATAACGGATTTCATTGGAAGGAGCACGAGTCATTAATAAATAAAAAAGTTATAGGCGAATATAATTTCGTTTTCCATGATTCATCAACTGCTTATCAAACGGGAGATGCTGCGGAATCCGGTAATCATGGTACAATGGTCTTTTCCATTATAGGCGGATTTAAAGACAATTTCATGATTGGCGCAGCATATAATGCAAGTTTTATTCTTGCTAAGACTGAAGATGACAGAAGCGAATCACGTATTGAGGAAGATAATTATGCCGCTGCTCTTGAATGGATGGAAGGGCTGGGGGCAGACGTTACTACAAGTTCTCTTGGTTATACCACTTTTGATGACACAACTTATTCCTATACTTATAAAGATTTGGATGGGAAAACTACTATTTCCGCTAAAGCAGTTGAACTTGCTTTTCAACGGGGAGTCCTTACATTTTCTGCTGCAGGTAATGAAGGGGCAGATACATGGTATTATATAGATACCCCGGCCGATGCAGCAGATGTAATTGCTGTGGGTGCAGTAAACTCCGATAATAATATAGCCGAGTTTAGCTCCCACGGTCCAACGTATGACGGCCGTATTAAACCTGAAGTTGTCGCAATGGGTGTCACAGATTATGGCGCTGATGTTAGTGCATCAGGTGGTTATAGCTCTTACGAATATGGCAGCGGAACATCTTACGCCACCCCAATTGCCAGCGGTGTCGGGGCGCTGCTCCTTTCTGCTTTCCCGTATTTGACAAATGTTCAGGCGAGGAATATTATTCTTGCCACAGCCGATAACACGAACAGCCCGAATAATACAAAAGGGTATGGACTTATTTCCGCTGAAAAGGCTATCGCGTATCCAAACCTGTCGGATACTTCGGGCAGTTACAGGATTAACAAAATATTTTTTTCCACAAATGCCATAGCAAATGCATATATCCATTATTCTACGGATTCTGCATTGTTTAATACTCAAAGCCTTTCTTATGACGGCAGTCTTAAGTACAGTTATGCAGTACCCCAATATTCAAACGGACAGAGGATATATTTTTACTTTACATATACCGATAGTGCAGGCAGCGATTTTCGCGAACCTTCTACCGGATCGTATGCACTAAAATATGGGCAGATGGAAATAGTGACTTCTGTAATTAATTCAAGTGCTACTAAAGGCAGTGTGCTAAGTACAAACTATCCTAATCCTTTTAATCCGTTTGACCCGTTGCATCCTTATACCAAGATTGATTTTTATCCAAATTCAAATGAAAATGCAAAGCTGATAATTTTAGATGCTATAGGCCAGACGGTAAAAGTGTTATTCAACGGAATGGCAATGATGAATCCAACATCCGTAACCTGGGATGGAAGGAATGACAGGGGCATAATGTGTGCAAGCGGAGTTTATTATTATATCCTTACTATTGGGGGGAAGAGTTACGGTAATAAAATGGTATTAGTTAAATAGTAATTAAGTTTATTTTAATATGCAACAGTGATAATAAAGAATATCTTAGGATGGATGTGATGGGCTCAATTTTAATTCCTTCTCAGAAAAAATATCTTGAAAGTTTTTTGCACGAGGACGATCCACTTATTATTGAAATGGAAAAGTATGCTAATGAGCATAATATTCCTATCCTTTTACGTGATTCAGCGGAACTGCTTGAACAATTGATTTGCCTTGTAAAACCCAAACGCGTGTTGGAAATCGGAACTGCAATTGCATACTCGTCAATCAGGATTGCACGCAATTTAAAGAAAAAAGGTATTGTGCATACTATTGAAAAGAGCAAAGACAATATTGTTCTTGCAAAAGAAAATATCGCGAAATCCGGTTTGGAAGGAAAGATAAATCTGATTGAGGGCAATGCTCTTGAAGAACTGCCGAGGTTAGATAAAAAGTTTGATTTTATTTTCCTTGATGCAGACAAGACGGATTATAAACGCCTCTTTGATTATTCTTTAATACTGCTTAAAAAAGGCGGAATTATTTTTGTCGATAATCTACTATGGCATGGCCTTGCAGCCTCATCAAGAATTCCAAAAGTTAAAAAAAATTCTGTAAAAATTATAAGAGAATTCAATGCTGCCTTTACTTCGCAGCCTAATTTGAAAACAACGATTTTACCGGTCGGCGATGGAATTGGCATCGGAATAAAGATTTGAGCTATTAAATGAAAAATGAATATAAGGCGAACCCTGCGGAATTTGTAAACGAAGTGGAAAAGTTTTCTAAGTCCAAACTTAAAAGGAAGGCTGAACTGATTCGTATATATGAAGAAGCAGTAAACAATAATAACGAAAAGCTTTTTGAGGACCTGGTCTTTACGGCTAAATATGTTCAGGGATTGCTAAGGGTAGTTAAGAGCGGAAGTGCTAATTCAGAAATTAACAATTTAGATCAAATTAAAAAAGACTTCACTGATAATTTGAATAAAGTAGTCCTGGAAATAAAAAAGATTATTTCCGGCGCTGATGAAGATATGAAAACACACTTTGAGCAGACTTACTTTGAACTTTCACAGCAGGGTTTTATTAATATCAGTGAATTATTATCAGATCTGGAATGGACAAAAATATATTTGAATGACAGGAAAAGAAATCCAGAGTAAGAAAATAATTTCATTCTTATTAACCGCTCCCGGACAGTACAAAGTTTTCTGTTAAGGTTTTGAAACCCACTTTTTTAACGCCGTAAGCAAACTTGTCATAGCCGTAATTAAAGGAGTATGCTGGGACTCATCAATATTCTCAAGAATTTCTTTATGAATATCAAGATAAGATTGGTTTAAAAGCCGGACCATTTCAACTCCTTTAGCTGAGAGTGAAACGCACATATTGCGCCTGTCGGTATTATTTATCTCCCTGACTATGTACTCTTTCTTAACAAGCCTGTCGATAATTCTTGTTAAACGGCTGGGGCTTAAACTCATTCTTTCAGCTATGCTTTTATTGTTCAGACACTCTTCTGTTCCGAATAAACGCAGACATCTGAATTCGGCTTGTGTTAAACCATGTTGTTCTGCTAATCTGCTTTCTTTTTCCTGGCATGTTGCAAGCAGGCTGAAAGTTAATTCGGCAAGCATTCCCGCATTTTTACTTATTTCTTCTTTTGTAGACATTGTATAATGTTATTGTTGTCTATATGAAATTTCGTTAATACTTCCATATGAAGCAAGTAAAATAGGAAATATTTTCACAGATCTGCGGGGTAATTCCGGTTATTCGTAGGTAAGGTCTTCGCTTATTGAAACTATGATTTGGTCCTGAGAAGCTTCCGTTAAATCAGCTTTAATATTTTCGGTTTTGTCTGCTTCAGCAGAGCAGATAAACTTAACCTCTTCTTCATAAAAAGTATTTAAGATTTTGGCGTTATAAGAGGCCAGTATCCAGTGTACAAGATTTAATTGAGGGAATGTGCAGGTTAGTGTAATTTGCCGGTAAGGTTTTAGAACCGCAGTTTCAGAAACCTCAAGTACACTGAATGCAGAATTGTAATATGCTTTCCCCAGTGGCCCAACTCCCAGTTTTGT
>JARLHB010000526.1 GCA_031292465.1 Ignavibacteriaceae bacterium | reverse complement strand
TCTTATTGCAGCACTTACCGAAAATCAGCCACGCTGGAATTGTATAGGACGTGAAAAATCAGACCCAGCTTGCGGATATTACTGCCTCTATGGGCGGCGATTTCAATGCAGATACACGGCAGTCGTTAACGCAGTACTTCTTTACCGTACCTTCTGAAGATATTGATGTAGCTCTTCATATTGAAGCCTTACGAATGAAAAGCCTTCTTTCAACTGATTCGCTTTGGGAAAACGAACGCGGTGCAATTGAACAGGAAGTTGCGCAGGATTTATCAAACCCGCAGTATATTTTTTATTCCAAACTTCTTGAAGCTATGTTTAAAGGAACTCCGTACTCTCATGATGCACTTGGTACGCGCCCTTCGTTTGATAAAACTACCGGGCCGATGCTGAAAGAATTTCATGATACATGGTACGCTCCGAATAATGCAATACTTGTTGTAGTCGGAGACCTTCAGCCGCAAAAAGTTTTGGACGAAGTGAAAACATTATTTGAACCCATCCCTTCCAGGACATTACCGCAGAGGGCAGAAATAAATTTAGAACCGGTAAAACCGGATACTTTAAATCTAACTACAGATCTTCCGTACGGACTGGCTATTATATCATTCCGGATGCCGGGCAATGACAGCCCTGATTATGCAGCTTCACAAATTTTATCTGATGTTCTTAGTAATCAGCGCGGTAATCTTTATTCTAAATTAGTTCCCGAAGGCAAAGCGCTCTATGCCGGATTCCAGTATGCAAATCTTCCTAAATCAGGATTGGGCTTTGCGCTTGCTGTATTTCCCAAAGATGCAGATTCTAAATCCTTAATAAATGAAGTTCAGTTAATTTTAAATGATGAAGTTAAAAACGGGTTATCTGCTGATTTAGTTGAAGCCGAGAAAAGGCATGAACTGTCGAGTTTTGAATTCCAGAAAAATTCTGTTTCAGGGCTCGCGTCAATCTGGTCAGAAGCAGTAGCAGCGGAAGGGAAGCAGTCGCCCGATGAAGACCTTACCGAATTGCAAAAAGTAACAGTTGACGATGTTAACAGGGTAGCAGCTAAATATTTAAATTTCGAACATGCTATATATACTGTTCTAACGCCGCAGTCTTCCGGAAAGCCAATCTCGAAAAATTCTTTCGGAGGTAAGGAATCATTTGCACCAAAGAATCCTAAAGAAGTTGCACTTCCGGACTGGGCAGCAAAAGCATTAGGCAGATTATCTGTGCCTGCGTCAGTAGTTAATCCCGTAGTAACGGAATTCCCGAATGGCCTGAAACTTATTGTTCAGCCTGAAACAGTAAGCAATACAATCAGTTTATACGGAAAGATAAAAAACAATTCCGACTTACAAACGCCTAAAGGTAAAGAAGGGGTTGCAAGCGTCCTGGATCAGTTGTTCTCTTATGGATCGAAAACTCTTGACCGTGTAGCTTATCAAAAAGCGCTTGATGATATCGGCGCGGAAGCGTCTGCAGGAACGGATTTTTCTTTAAGCACACTTGCAGATAAATTTGAAGACGGCGTTAAGCTTTTAGCTGATAATGAGTTAAACCCTGCACTGCCTGAGCGCGCTTTCAAAGTTGTAAGAATGCAAACCGCTGCTGCGGTAAACGGGGAGCTAAAGAGCCCTGATTATTTAACTTCCAAAGCGTTAAGCACAGGTTTATATCCAATAGATGATCCTGTACAGCGCGAAACTACTCCTGAATCGGTTGATTCTCTTACTATAAATGATGTTAAAGATTATTACTCAAAAGTTTATCGTCCCGATCAAACCACAATCGTTGTTATCGGGAATATTATACCTGAAAAAGCAAAAGAAATTGTAGGAAAATATTTAGGCAATTGGAAGACAGAAGGCCCTAAACCTTTAACCGAATTGCCGGCAGTTCCTTTAAATAAGCCTTCAATATCTGCAGTGCCTGATGAAAGCCGGGTGCAGGATAAAGTTATTCTGGGAGAAACACTTCAGCTAACGCGTGATAATCCCGATTTTTATTCTCTTCAATTGGGCAACCATGTCTTAGGCGGCGCTTTTTATGCTACAAGGTTTTATAAAGACCTTCGTGAAAATGCCGGACTTGTATATTATGTATCCTCTTCATTCAATATTGGTAAAACGCGTTCTACTTATGAAGTTGAATACGGATGCGACCCTCAGAATGTTTCAAAAGCAAGGTCTATAGTTGCCAGGGATTTACAGCAGATGCAGACCACCCTTGTAACGCAGCATGAACTTGAGCAGGCTAAGGCTATGCTTATGCGCGAACTTCCTCTTTCTGAATCCAGTTTAAGTAGTATTGCAAGAGGATTGATGTCCCGTTCTGTTAATGGACTGCCTTTAAATGAGCCGACAATAGCTGCAAAAAAATATCTTCAGTTGAGTGCTGAAGATATTAAGAATGCTTTTAACAAATGGGTCCGCCCTATGGATTTTGTCCAGGTAACAGAAGGCCCTAATCCGCAATAATAGGTTAAAAATATTTTAGTGTTTGATGTACAGCATTTTTATAAATGCTGTACTCAGGTATGTATAAAAATTAAATAAACCGGGATTGGCCTTTTATATTTTGAGAAAGGTTTATAGTTGTATTTATTTGAAACAATTAAAAAAATTTGATCGATATATTAAGTATACATAGAAATAAGAAATTTATTCAATTATTCCTGTAAATGTTCAAGAAAAGTCTTGATTCTCAAATATTCCGCAAATAAGTTGCGTGTGTAAATATTTTCCACCAAAGATTAATATAAACAAATAGAGGGATTTCTATGAGTCTAAGTCAAATCGCTCGTTCGATAAGTGCGTCGCCGACTCTGAAGCTCAATGAAAAGGCCGCTATGCTTCGTGAAAAAGGCGAGCCTGTAATTCACTTAGGAGGTGGTGAGCCAAAGAGCAGAGTTCCAATGGATGCAATATTAGCAACTGCTGCGCATCTGAATACCGGTGAAGTAAGGTATGCTCCTGCCGATGGAATTCCTGCATTAAAAAAATCAATAATCCGCTATACAGAAGAATTTTATAACCGGCAGGTTGCCCCTGAAAATGTTATCGCTTCCGGCGGCGCTAAACAGGCAATTATGGTAGCATTGCAGGCTATACTTAACCCTCAGGAAGAAGTTGTGTATCCGGTTCCTTATTGGGTAAGTTATCCTGAAATGGCAAAACTTTGCGGCGCTATTGGTGTTGGCGCTGCGCCGGAAGACGGCAGCTTTTATCCTAAGATTCAGGATATAGAAGAAAAAGTTGGCTCTTATACAAAAGCCGTTATAATAAACAGCCCCAATAATCCATCCGGTGCTATGTATTCGGAAGAATTTATTTCTGATGTTGTAAGCTTTTGTGAGAAAAAAGATTTATACTTAATTATGGATGACATTTACCATAGATTGATTTTTGACGGACGGAAACCTATAAATTGTTATAAGTATGCAAAGGATCTTTCCGAGAATTCTAAAATAATTCTTATAAATGGCGTATCTAAACAATATGCAATGACGGGCTTCAGAATCGGATGGGCTGTTGCAAATAAAAAAATAATTGAAGCTATGTCCAATATTCAAAGCCACCAGACATCAGGCCCTTCAATATTGCTGCAGAAAGCTGCTGTAGGCGCGCTTAACGGAATTCAATCCGGCGTTGAAAGCCTGCGCATCTCGCTTGAAAACAACCGTAATATTATGGTTGATTATCTTAATTCTTTTGAAGGAATAAAAGTAACCAAACCCGACGGAACATTTTACTGCTTTGCGGATTTTAGTGTGTATGAAAAAAACTCCAACAAACTTTCAGAGTTCTTAATCGATAAGGTAATGGTTGTAACAGTACCCGGCTCTGAATTCGGTATGGAAGGTTATCTAAGGCTTAGTTTCTGCGGAGCAATTAAAGAAATTACCGAAGGCATTGAAAGAATGAAATGGGCTCTCGATCCAAATTCCCCGAATGAACTTTACATCGGCGATAGAAAGTTAGTGAGGGATTGGTCATGAGCAAATATTTAGAATTTATTACACCGGCAAGTAAGGAAGCCAAGCATTTAGCTTCAGATTTCGGATTATCAAATCAGGGCTTCAATTATTTAGACAGGGTTTTCTGGAACCTGCCCGAAACTTCTTTATACGAAGAAGCAATCTTCCGCAATGAAGGGCATATGTCTGAAGGCGGCCCGTTTATTGTTAAAACCGGTAAACATACGGCAAGGTCCGCTGCGGACAAATTCATAGTAAAAGAAGAATCAACTGAAAACAGTATCTGGTGGGGAATACATAACCGTCCTTACAGTTTGGAAAAATTCAATTCGCTTATGCTGCGCCTTGAAGCATACGCCCAAGGTGATGAATTGTTTGTGCAGGATTGTTATGTTGGCGCCGATCCGGATTATAGAATGCCTATAAGAATAATCACCGAAAAAGCCTGGCACAGCTTGTTTGCACGTAATATGTTTATTACAACAAATAATCCTGATGAATTGAAAAAATTCATTCCTGATTTTACGGTAATAGCTGTACCGGGTTTTAAGCTGGATCCTAAAATTGATTCAACGCGCAGTGAAACAGGTATTATCCTAAACTTCGATTCAAGGACAGCCATTATTGCAAACTCCCTTTATTCGGGCGAAATCAAAAAGTCTGTTTTTACTGTGTTAAATTTTCTCCTTACATATAAAGATATCCTGCCGATGCATTGTTCTGCCAACGTGGGAGATAAAGGCGATGTAGCGCTTTTCTTTGGACTAAGCGGCACCGGTAAAACCACGCTTTCTGCCGATCCTAAACGCAGACTGATCGGGGACGATGAACATGGCTGGAGCCCCTACGGCGTATTTAATTTTGAAGGCGGCTGCTATGCTAAAGTCATCAGGCTTTCTGCCGAAAGTGAACCGGAAATCTTTTCCACGACGAATCGTTTTGGAACCATATTGGAAAATGTTACGTATGATCCTGTAACAAGGAAAATAGATTTGAACGACGATTCGGTTACGGAAAATACGCGCGCTTCATATCCATTGGAATTTATTCCGAATGTAGTGCCTGAAGGATACGTCAGAAGCCATCCAAAGAACATTATTTTCCTTACATGCGATGCATCCGGGGTTCTGCCTCCAATTTCCAGGCTTAATCCTGATCAGGCGCAGTACCATTTTATAAGCGGGTACACATCGAAGATAGCAGGCACTGAAGTTGGGCTTGGCATTGAACCCCAGATTACATTTAGCGCATGCTTCGGCGGCCCTTTTATGGTAAGGCATCCTTTTGAATATGCTGCCAAGCTGAAAGAAAGAATGCTTCAGAGTAAAGCTCAATGCTGGCTTGTTAATACAGGATGGATAGGCGGAAGATTTGGCGTAGGTAAAAGAATTAGTATCCGCTACACCCGGAATCTTTTAAATGCAGCCCTTGACGGCAAGCTTAACGAAGTTGAATTCAGAAAAGACAAACTTTTCGGCTTTGATGTTCCATTATCATGCCCGGATGTACCTCAGGATGTTCTTGATCCTGCAAGCTCATGGGGTGATAAAAATGAATATTGGAAAAAGTATGATGCTCTTGCTGCAAGGTTTATAGAGAACTTTAAACTTTTTGCAAAAGGCTCTTCTGAAGAAGTTATAAATGCAGGGCCCAAGAGGCTTTAATTCAATTTTCAACCCTGTTTTTCAATAGTGCCATCAGTTAAAGGTGGCACTTTTTTTGGAAAGTTTCTTAAAGTAAATAGTATAAAAAAGGGAGGGCGGGAATCTAAAAGGTTAGATTCCCGGCGGACGTGAGGGTCAGGGGATTAACGAGAAAAAAAGAATCTTATATTTATACTAACTAATTAAATCAATTCAACTTACTATGCAGTTTCCAAATTAATTTTGCTGCGTGTAAAACTGTCGTTGCTTTTAGAATTTATATTTACGTCTATCTTAAATTTTGATATTAATTCCTGAAGGTTAACAGTTAACCTGCTCAAATCTTCCGATGCTCTTGCGGTTTCCTGTATGCCTGCTGTGCTTTCCTGTGTTACATTGCTTATAGCATCAATGCTTTTACTTATTTGTTCTGAAGTTTTTGACTGCTCGTCGCCGGATGTAGCTACCTGGGAGATTATGTCTACAACCTGCCCGGCGCTTTTTATAATTTCTTTAAGGGACTTACCGGCTTTATCTGTAAGCAGTTTCCCATTCTCAACCTCTTTTGTCCCTTGTTCCATTGATTTAACTGCTCCGCTTGTATCTGCCTGAATTTGCTTAATCATACTTGCGATTTCTTTTGTTGCCTTGGTTGTCCTTTCAGCAAGCTTTCTTACTTCATCAGCAACAACAGCAAATCCTCTTCCTTGTTCGCCGGCTCTGGCAGCTTCTATAGCTGCATTTAGTGCTAACAGATTTGTCTGATCTGCAATATCATCGATCACCTGAATTATCTCGCCAATCTGATCGCTGTTCTTGCCAAGTGCCTGAACAGTTGCAGCAGATTCGGATACCACAGCTGCAATTCGATTCATTCCTTCAATAGTTTCTGCAACTACTTTTCCGCCTTCTTTAGCAATATCCCCGGCGTTTTTTGCCGCTTCAGCAGCCATTGATGAATATTTACTTGTTTCCAGAATGGTTTTTGTCATTTGCTCAATAGCGCCTGCTACTTCTGCTGTTTGGGTGTTTTGTTCCGAAGCTCCGGCAGCCATTTCTTCCGAACTTGAAGAAATTTGGTTTGCGGCGCTTGCTGTTGCCTGTACAGCATTCCCAACTTCCATAATTGCATCGTTTAATGTTTCTGCAACTACATTAATATTATTTTTAATTAATTGATGCTCGCCTTTATAGTCGCTTTTTATTTTTACCGTAAGGTCGCCGGATGCTAATATCTGCAATGCTTCCACGCCTTCTTTTACAGGATTAACAAGGGCGTCCAGCGTATTGTTTATGCCTGTTATAACCTCATTATAGCCGCCTTTAAACTTATCTCCGTTACCGCGCACAGAAAGTTCCCCATCAATTGCAGCCATGCTGATGGTCAGAGTTTCATTTATTAATTCTTTCAGGGTTTGAACAACTTTTTGCATACTTAAGGACAGTACATCATGCTCCGATCTAACATTCACCTTTACATCCATATCACCCATGGCAATTTTTTCTGCGGCTATTGCCTGTAATTTTATATTGTCTATCATTTCTGCGAATGATTGCTCAAGGTATCCAATCTCATCTTTCGATTTCGCCTCTATTTTTACATTAACGTCTCCTAAAGCAATCTTGTTTGCAATTTCTCTAAGCGAGTCAAGTGGTTTTATTAATTTTTTTGAGAAAGAATAAGCAAAAACGAGAATAGCTAATATTACAACAAATAGTAATAACAATATCTTATTGGTTATTGCAGTAATTTCACTTTCAATTTCGTCAACGTAGATACCCGAACCAACAATCCAGCCCCAGTCTTTAAATAATTTAACATAAGAAATTTTAGGTTGAGGTTTATCAGAACCAGGTTTAGGCCACATATATTCGACAATGCCTTCTCCTTTTTCATTACAAACGTTCACCATATCACGGAAGAAAAATTTTCCGTTGGAATCTTTCATGCCGGCTACATTGGTGTTCTCCATCGCCGGTTTAATGGGATGCATAATCATTTGGGAATTAAGATCATTTATCCAGAAATATTCATTACCGCTATATCTTAATGACCGTATTGCCTGTAGTGCTTCTTTTTGTGCTTCTGCAATGGGAAGTGTATTATTTGATACTTTTACTTTATACTCGTCTAAGATGCTTACAGCTACATCTACAGTTTTTTTTGTAGCCATAGCTTTTTCGTCATAATGTGTTTTGCGGATTATTGGAATCAGATAAAATAAAATTATTAAAATTAATGGAACTACAGATATAGACACCAATCCGAAAATTTTTGTCAACATCTTCCAGTCATTGAATTTCTTTAATTTCATTTTATCTTCCTCCGATTTACATCCAGCTTAAAATCTGGTTTGTAATTCAAATATCAGTTTGTTAGGATTAACTTTACCGCCCTGGTAATTAAACTTTTCATAATTTATTCTAAACTGTGCGTATTTAATACTTGCAAATTCCAGTGCAACACCTGCCGTATATTTGTCTAATTTATCTCTTGATACTAATGAACTCGGGT
>JARLHB010000525.1 GCA_031292465.1 Ignavibacteriaceae bacterium | reverse complement strand
GTAATGCCGCATCACATACATTTTATTGAATCCTTATTCCCGGTGTAATGTTGAACCAGCTCTAAAATCAATTTAAAAACAGCAGAATGTAATATTTTGGCAAGATATAAATAAAGGATGCTGTCTTCTGATAATTTTCCCATTTTATTTTATAAAATTGCATAAAATATTCGGCAAAAATTGAATTATCCCTAATAATATAAAAAATTCCCTTATTTATAGCTGATTTGTTATAAAACGGGCAGAAAAGCTGTTAAAAATCATCATTTCCACCAGAGAATAATTATTCTCAAATGCACTCTCAGATATTCAAATCCATTTGTTCCAAATTAATTAAACAGAAACTAAATAATATCGATTATTATATATAAATAGAAATTAAACTGAATAAATATATAGTAATACCTTGTAAAGCCCGCTTATCAACACTAAGCCTAAAAGTTAAAAACAATAAAAAAAGAATGGACTGTAAAAGGTTATTATCTTATTGATAATTTTTATCATTATTATAAAAAACTTTTTTGTAATAAAATATATTTTTCTCAATTTATAAATCAATAAGAAGAATAACGGAAAAAACAGGCTTGGCATGAAAAGTGGTTAATAATACCGACAATAACTAACAATAAACAAACCTTTAAGGAGGAAAAATGAAGAAAGGCGTACTCTTAACAATAGGAATCCTTTTCTTAAATTGCCTTACATTCGGGCAAGTACTCTCTGATTTTGAATCTGGTCTTTCATCGACCTTCGGCACTTGGGCAAATCAAACATGGGAAGGAGCAGCATTTACAAGTGTTTCTGCTGTTGCAGATCCTACCGCTCGTGCTACGGGCCAGGTAATGCAGATAGCATTTGATGGATCAAAAGATTACAGAGGTATGTGCGATGTAGAAAAATATCCTTTGGATTTTAAAAGTGCTCCGGTAATTGGTTTCTGGGTTTACTTACCTGCTGATATTCCAAGCGGTTATAATATTGGATTAGTAGGACAGGATCAGAACTCATGGAGCGATTGTGGTACATCAATTCCTGTAACTTCAATTCCCAAAGAAACCTGGTACCCAATTTATTTCCAGGTTAAAGAACTTTCACTTTCATCAAGCAATTTCGATGCTTTTAAATATGGTATGTGTAAATTATTGTTCAAAGTAGATGTCGGCACCTCAACCACACATGCAGACTCTGTTTGGGCAGGAAATATTTTAGTTGATGATATTACTGCGTATGGTGCTCAACCAACTGCACTTACAGATTTTGAATCCGGTCTTGGCGGGTTTGCTGTTCAATCCTGGATAGGTACAGGTGTAACAGGTGCAGTTGTTGCAGCAGATACAACTCCACGTGCTGCAGGTAATGTACTGCAGGTTGCCTGGGACGGAACAAAAGGTACTGTAGGCGGAATAGATAAAGAACCTGTTACTGCAAGTTCAGATATAATAGTTTTTTGGGTTTACTTGCCATCTGATATTCCTAACGGTTATCAGTTCTCAATAGTAGGGCAGGATAATAGCTGCTGGTGTGATGCTGCTGATACTATGAGTGTTTCACGCATCCCTAAGGATAAATGGTTCCCTATTACATTTAATGCAAAACAGCTTAATTTATCACAAAGTAATTTTGACCCGTTCTCTTCAGGACGTAACATAGCCAAGTTTATTATTAAGCTTAACACCGGAACTGCTTCCGGCGCTGATTTAAATTGGGCAGGTACTTTTCTGATTGACGATGTTGATTACTGGGGTATGGCTGTACCTCCTAAATGGGTTATTGATAACTTTGAAAGTTCTGTTGTAGGAGTAGACGGCTGGTTTAATAATTCAGGTATTCATGCGGCAATTGACTCATTATATCAATTTAAACATACTGAATCCGATGCTTCTCTTAACGGTGTTCTTGCAGCTCATTTTAATTTCAGCAAAGATGCTGCCGGTGATCTTTCAAAAGATAACGTTGTTGTTTATGATACAACAAGCAAGACCACAGCGACAGGTATTTCTGTAGATGTTTACTTACCTACTACTTTACCTGATGGTAATGTTACTATTGCTGCCGGCCCAAGCGGAACATGGAATTCACAAGACTTTTCAATTACCGGTATAGGCAGAGGAGCCTGGAAAACCGTTACATTTACTAAAATGAGCGGAATTACAGACCCTACAAAACCGGTTATTCTTACTGTGCAGGTAGCTTTGAATTCTACTGCTTCTTATGATACTACGATCTTATTTGATAACGTAACTGTACATGGTATTGCTGAACCGGTTGTTTCGGTTCATTCACCTGCAACAAAAGGCAGTGTGGTTAGCTTTGTTACAAAATCGGTTACTTATGATTATGTACGCCTTGACTGGGTAGATAATAATTTAGGAACTGAATTCTACAGTATTTATCAAAGTACAAGCCCTATTACAAATCTTGCTGACGCTAAAGTTAAAAGAGTTGCAGGATTAGTTCCTCATGGACAGCAAGTTTGGAGCTTCAGGCCGTACACTTCTGACGGAAGCGCTGTTACATTATATTATGCTGTAACTGCTTCTACTGTTGACAGTAAAGGCGATACAACAGAAACAGCTTTAACTTCCAGTTGCGAAGTTGGGCCATTGACTGTTACTAAAACTTCAAAAACATACAAAATTAAATATGTATCAAATTTCCATGATAGTTTCGAAGAATCAGATGGTGATGGAACAGCATTTGCGCCATACGCTGCAAATGTTATAAAACCCGAACACTCGGGCGGTAGCGCTGCAAGGTCTGCTACATGGAACGTTGATAACACCGATTTTAACTATGCTGTTACTATGGTAGTTGATGATTCATGCTTGTATATACATGGCGATGTATTAGATATAGATATGACTACAAGTTCATTCGGAACAATTTACTGCTGGAATGGTGATGCAATTGAATTCTATATGTCATTCTATGATAAAAATTCCATTAATAAATGGCATGATCTTACCGGTACTGCTCCTACCAACATGTATACTAATAATGGTGATTATAGATATGGTATTAATGATTTGGGCGAAGTAAATAATGGTGAAAATGCAAATGGCGGAATGAGTGCTGGTTATTCAGCAGCTCTTGACGGCTCAGGCTGGTCATTCAATTTTAAAGTTCAGTTAGATTCTATTCAGGGAAAATTATTCAAAAACGGCGGATTCTTCCCTGTAAGAATAGATGCAAATGGTATTAACCCTGATGCACCCTGGAATGAAACAGGCAAGTCTCAAGTTCTTCAGACCGGTATGTGCTATACAGATGATTACTCAGTTTCTCCTAATCCTGCTGCATTTGGATTGGATAATGACTGGACACGCCCATCAGTATTTGGCTCTGCTGAACTTCTTGATTATCCTACAGCAGTTAAGAATACAAATAGTAATCTTCCTAAGGAATTTAAGCTTTACAACAACTATCCTAATCCGTTCAACCCTTCAACAGTTATTAAATATGACCTGCCGAAGGAATCTCAGGTACTGTTAAAAGTTTATGATATCCTTGGTAAAGAAGTAGCAACTATTGTTAATGATAGACAAAAAGCGGGAACATATACTTTGAACTTCAACGCTTCTAAATTTGCCAGTGGCGTCTATATCTATAGAATAACCGCCGGTAATTATGTCCGTTCACAAAAGATGATGCTCCTAAAGTAATTATTAACAAAATTAACAGGGCCGAACAGGCCCTGTTAATTTATAATTATATGGCAGGAACAATTTATTTTTACTGATTTATATTTTTTTATCTGTTAAATGAAAAATATTGCCCGGGTATATTACGGGCTTATTTTGTAAGAGAAATTAGAAATTGTATGTAATGATGTTTTAGTAAAATGTGTTTAGTAATTAAAAACAAAATTTTATCTTCATTAAAAGAATTATAGCCGGATCTAATAAAAATGTATACTTTAGCAACTACAAGGAATAAAACATTGAAAGTATTATTAAATATACTCGTAATTATTATACTTATAGGAGGCCAGCTATTTGCTGGAACTACGGGAAAAATTGCCGGTCATGTTACAGACAGTCAGACCGGTGAACCCTTAATAGGAGCAAATATAATAATTGAGGGTACAACCACGGGAGCCGCAGCCGATTTAAATGGCGATTACTATATTATAAATGTACCGCCGGGAATTTATAAATTAAGAGTATCTATGGTTGGATATTCAAATCAGGAAATTGAAAAAGTCAGGGTTCAGGTAGACCTTACATCAACGATAAATGTAAAACTTACTTCAGCAGATATTAATTTAAATAAAGCAGTTGTAGTAACTGCAAAAAGGGATATTCAAACTGACTTAACCTCCTCAGAAAGAAGCGTACAGGCTGACCAGATTTTAAGCTTACCGGCAAGGGATTTAACATCAATATTAACACTTGAATCAGGTATTACAAAAGATGCTTCCGGCGGAATACATATAAGAGGCGGCCGTTCAAATGAAGTTAGTTATATGATAGATGGTGTTCAGGTTATGAACCCTCTTAACAGATCTAATGGTATCAGCATAGATGATCAGTCCTATGAAGAAGTTAAAGCAATTACCGGAACATTCAATGCAGAATACGGCCAGGCATTATCCGGTGTTGTAAACATAGTAACCAAAAAAGGCAGTGATCATTTTGTAGCTAATGCTTCCGCTTATACCGGGGATTTTTATAGTAACGATGGCCTTTATTCTTATATGAGCAATAGAGATTGGGCAAATGCTGCCGCAAATGCATTTGTTATTGTTAATAATCCTATTATGTATGATTTTTCAAAAAATGGTGTCAAATCCTATCGTGAAGCAGTAATTGATGCTGAAAATGGTTATAAGCCCTGGTTAACCAAAGAAAAATATCTTAATTCTTATGACCCTTTAAAAAATTATGATCTTCAATTAAATCTTTCCGGCCCTGTAATTGGGACAGGAAATCATGTAACATATTATTTAGCCGGAAGATACCAGGATGGAAACGGTTCAACATACGGTAAAGACTATTATGAACCATGGGGATTATGGTCGCCGGCTTATGATACTGTTCATAGTTTTAAAATGCCGGATGGTTCAACAGTACCTCTTTATACTTATACTAATATGTCCGGGCAGGGTAAAATATTTTATAACGATCAGAACATTCAATTAAGTTACGGCATATATTATAATAAGAACAACAATTATAGTGCATACAGTAAATACAGCCCTGATGGCGGTTCGCATTCTTATTCAGACACATATACGCAAATTATTACAGGAACGTATTTATTCTCAAACAGCACATTCTTGGAAGTGTTTGGAAACTCATATTATAGTAATTACAGAAACCGTGCATATGATGACCCTTATGACCCGAGATATGTACCTTCTAATACGGGAGACTGGCAGCAATATGTATTTAATCCGTCAACCTCCGGTTCTAATATATCAGTTTCAAATCCGACTAATGATTTTGTTTATTTTGGAAACAGTACTTACAGGCAGCAACAGTACACAAAGTATAATTCCATAAAGCTTGACCTTACGAGCCAGATGAATAAATATAATCTTGTTAAACTTGGTGTTTCAGGCAAGCAGCATGATATTTCCAATGATTATTATAGTTTGCAATTTTCTCAAACGGACTATAGGCCTATAATACCTGATGAATCATCTGCTTATCATACATATTATACTGCTAAACCTAAAGAATTTGCAGCTTACATACAGGATAAAATTGAGTTTAATGAGTTAATTATTAATATCGGTTTAAGGTTTGATTATTTTGATTCAGACGGCCGCATATTAGCTGATCCAAAGGATCCTGAAATTTATTCTCCTGTTAAAATGGATCATATTTATAAAAATTATACTGCTACTACACCTACAGACTCTTTGGTTGAATATACTACAGCAGAAAGAGCGCAATTCTGGTATAAAAAAGCGGACGCTAAATATGCACTTAGCCCAAGATTCGGACTTTCATTTCCTATAACACAGGATGGCGTTATTCACTTTTCATACGGGCATTTTTTCCAGAATCCTGAATTCCAGTATTTATATACAAACCCTAACTATTGGATTACCGGAGCCGGCGCAACAAACTTAGTTGGAAATGCAAATCTCAATCCGGAAAAATCTGTTATGTATGAAATCGGTTTACAGCAGAAATTATTCAATAATGTATTCTTTAATGTAACCGGATTTTACAGAGATATACGTGATTGGGTATCAACAGGAAATATTCAGGAAACTTATCAGGGACAAGCTTACTATTCTTATATAAATAAAGATAATGCAGTAGCAAAAGGTATTACATTGTCGGCTTCTTACAACTTAGATAATCTATCGATTAATTTAGATTATACTTATATGAGCGCTATGGGAACTAACTCAAATCCAACTGATGCGTTCTATTCTTTAGAAGCAGGGCAACAGCCAAAAGTTCAATTGGTGGATTTAAGTTGGGAACAACCGCAATCATTAAATTTAGTAGTAACATATAATGTAAGCGGATGGACTGCAACATTAACAAGTTCATTTGCTTCCGGTTATCCATATACGCCGTCTATCTATAGTTCTGAAGCAACAGGTTCAAGCAGTTCTTATACAGGATATATAGAGAATAGTGCAAGGATGCCATCGTCACTTAACTTTGATGTAAGGCTGGCTAAGGAATTCAAGATAGGTAAAACGAGCTTAGTTGCAATTTGCAGTGTTACAAACTTGTTTGATACAAGGAATCCGCTTTCTGTTTATTCAGATACAGGAGAACCATTATATACAAAGGACTCTGATTTATATAGTACAAGAATATTGGAAATTTCGGATTCAAGAGAAAACTATGCTGGTACAGGTAACGTATCTGCACCAAGATATATTCAGTTTGGTTTGCAGGTAGGTCTTTAGTCGTTTATAAAGAGTTGAATTTATTAATACAAATTTTCAGAGGATCTAGAATGAATAAAGAAGGTCAAAGAGAACAAATGCAACTTAAAAGAATATTTTACTGGTTTGTTCTGATAGTTGGCTGCATTTTTGCATTTAGCAGTAGTTATTCTCAATCAGTAAGCAGAACCGGAACAACTGCAGCCCCGTTTTTAAAAATAGGAGTGGGAAGTAGAGGGCTTGGTATGGGTGAAGCATACACTACGCAGGCAGAAGACGTTACTGCAATGTACTGGAACCCCGCCGGGTTAGCAAATAGCGACAAATCTCAGGTAGTATTTGATCATTACTATTATTTTGCAGATATGTCTTATAATTTCGGCGCTATATCAATACCAATGAGCGGAATTGGAACTTTCGGAGCATTTGTCTCTTATTTTGATGAAGGTTCAATTGAAAGGACAACAGTTTCCGATCCAGAGGGAACAGGAGAGCAGGTTAATGCAAATTCTATTGCAGTGGGATTAAGTTATTCACGTATGCTTACAGACCGTTTCTCCATAGGTGGAAATGTTAAGTATATTCAGGAAACAATATGGCACTCAAGCGCAACCGGCGTTGCTTTTGATATTGGTGTCCTTTATAAAGCATTTTTTAAAAACATAAAAATAGGAATGTCAATTAGTAATTTTGGTACAAATTTACAAATGAACGGACGTGATGTACTTGTACAGCATGATATTAATACATCGGTGGAAGGAAACAATCCGAATGTTAACTCTGATTTAGAGACTGACAGTTATTCATTACCGGTTGTATTCAGGGTCGGAATTTCAGCCGATATTCTGAAAGACTTTTTAAATGTTCAGGAACATAGCTGGATATTGTCTATAGATGCCGTCCATCCGAATGACAATTTTGAATATGTTAATATGGGCACTGAAGTAAAGCTTTTTAATGTGGTCTCATTGCGCACAGGATACAGAGAAATGTTTATGCAGGATAGAGAAGGAGGCCTTTCATTCGGAGTTGGTGTAAAAGCCAATGTTGGAATTGGTACAATAGATTTTGACTATGCCAATGTTGACTTTGGTTTGCTGCAAAGGCAAAATAATATATCTATAATTCTATCGTTTTAATCATATTATTTAAGGGATTGTTAAGTATGAAATTCAAGATTATATTTTTGTTTTTTGTACCGTTTATATCGGTTATTTATGGCCAGAGTTTAGGGCATGGAGACGCGATAAACCGTGCAAAAAATACGCATGCTGGTAATCAGATACGCCTAACATTTTTTAATTACGGAGCGGTTGGTACGGTTTCCGGAGGCAGCGCGAATGATTATACCGGTGAATGGCCGATAGGTACGGGAGAAACACAGTTGGGTAGCGCAGAACCATTTGTTATTTCTGAAATTCAGGTTGCAACTGATACAGCAGGTAATCCTATTTATCTTCATCCGTGTATATTTAGCCAGGGATGGGATCCATCATTGTTCTCTCATTCAACAACAGGAAAAAATTACGGGTTTGAACCGTTATCTGGGTTCTTAAATATAACTCAAAAAGAGAAAGATGCTAATCATGCCGTTGCTATGAGCCATGAAGCTTATACCTGGCCTTCTTCCTGGCCGGACAGAATGACTGACGCAAATGATCCGGGATGGCCGGGGCATTGGAATGGCTTCTTTGGTAAAGATCAGAAAAATGCAGATCAGGAAAGTTATTTTGTAGTAGATGATTATCAGTTTGGTAAGGCGTTTGGCAACTACAAATTACCTTTGCCGGATTCTACAGATCCAAACCGCGGCGGTTTAGGCTTAAGAATGTATGTAAGAGGTTTGCAATGGTCTAATCCCGATGCAGAAGATGTAATATTTTGGCTTTTTACTATTGAAAACATGGGAAATTTAAATTTGCCCAGAACCATGTTTGGATTTAATGTCGGTTCTTCAAACGGCTCTAAAATTGGCTGCAGCGATAACAGCATTCCAAATACTGCGGGTGCCGCTTATTATAGGGATGAAGCTTTAGCGGTTAATTTTAGTACAACAAATGTTGGCTGTGGCGGTTATACGCCTGTACCTTGGGTAGGGTATGCATTCCTTGAAAGCCCGGGCAACCCTTTCGATGGTATTGATAACGATGCAGATGGCAATTTAACAACTACTCCTGGTGGG
>JARLHB010000524.1 GCA_031292465.1 Ignavibacteriaceae bacterium | reverse complement strand
TTATGATAATACAGGATTAAATATTAATAATGTAACCGGTATTTCCGAAGACTCATACGGGAATATATGGATTTCTACAAATACAGGCCTTTACGAATACAAAGGCAATCATTAGTTTAGCCACAGCATATTTACAATTTTTGTTTTATGTTTATGTAAAATATCCTGAATAAAAAATTAAGACAGGGCAATTATGAGGCTGGCAACTTTAAAAGACGGATCCGCTGTAGTAGTTTCTAAAAGCGGTATAATTCCTTTTGCAAAACTTGGTTTTACCGGAAGCATGCTTGATTTAATTAATGCCGGGGATGATGAACTGAATAAACTCCGGGAATCTTTGAAAGGGATAAAAAAAGATTTTATATTAGCCCATAAGACCCTTGACGCACCTCTTAAAAATCCGCCTAAGATTGTAGCTATAGGATTAAATTATTTTGATCATGCTAAAGAATCTAATATGGAGATACCTAAATCTCCGCTTGTGTTTGCAAAATTTAACTCTTCCATTACAGGCCCTACTGATCCGATAATAATTCCTGCAAAGATAACACAACAGGTTGACTACGAAGCAGAACTCGGCGTTATTATTGGGAAGAGAGCAAAGAATATTGAAAAGGGAAAAGCATTAGACTATGTTTTCGGTTATACAATATTAAATGATGTCTCCGCCCGCGATATTCAATTCCCGGACAAACAATGGGTGCGTGGAAAATCTTTAGACACATTTTGCCCAATGGGCCCGGTTATAGTTACAAAGGACGAAATACCCGACCCGCAAAATCTTGAACTTGGATGCAGTGTAAACGGCATAACCCTGCAGCAGGATAACACAAAGAATATGATTTTCAATGTAGCTGAATTAATTTCACAACTTTCTTTTTCCTTTACATTTGAGCCCGGCGATATAATAGCTACAGGTACACCAAGCGGAGTAGGATTTAGCAGAACACCGCCTGTATTCTTAAAATCAGGTGATGTTGTATGTACCTGGATTAAGGGCATAGGCGAAATTATAAATCCAGTAATTAATCAATAGCTCACATTAAAAAAAGCGATTCAAAGAATCGCTTTACAATAATCCGAATTTGCATAAAATGAGTTATCAACTTATCTGGTTAGCAAATACTCTTTAAAATGTTCTAAGTCCTTCAATTCCGTACGGACGTATTGATCAAAGAGTTTATCTCCTGCACGCTCACGTGAGGCTGAAATACCAACATCTATAAGGCGAAACCCTTCTTCGGTCTGTATTATATTATCGTAAGCATCCCCTCCTGTAGATGAAGGCCTTCTAAGATCCCTGTGCACAAAGCCTTTCCTATGCAATTCTTTTATTTTTTCAAGAAATGCATTAAACATAGAGTCCCTAAGCTCGGTCTCAAATTGCCTGAAATCAAAAAGTTTCAGCCTTTCCATAACTAAAATCTGGTTATCGTTATCAATATCTATCCTAATAAATTTAACAACAAGATTATTTATCTTGTTAGCATATTTCATATTTTCAGCTTCAGCAGAAATTTCAACACGAGAATCCGGTGTAAATATCTTTCCCACTTCCGTTGGTGAGATAGCCACTACCATATTGTTATGACCCTGACTAAGCTGTTGCGGGTATTTCCTCATACTATTTCTCCATTTTTATTATTAAACATCTATTCTTGTATATTATTAATAACAGGCTCATATTTTAAACATAAATTCATAATTATAAACATCTTTTTCTAATATGGATATAATAAAAGGAACTAAATCCGAGAGTAAATTAAGGTTTATTGAATATCCTTTTGTCCCTTTAAATTTGCTAAGAAATTTCTAAAAAACAAGTGAATATTATCAATACTATTTAAATTCTTTCTGTGTGAAAATCCCCGTTATCAAAGGCGGGAAATCCCGGCCGCAAAGTAAAAGCAGGTAATATGAATATAATGCAATTTAAGAATTGCTTTAATATTTTTCAGACAGCGTATTTATTTTAATCTGATTTAGCAGAGTTTATAGCAGTCAATACTTCATTAGTTGTGCGGATTAACCCAAGCCTTGGGAAAACATATTTTATCGAAGCTTCATGCCCTTCTTTAACAAATGCAGACATAGCATCCTCAACAAGAATTTGATTATATCCAAGCTCGTAGGCAAACCTTGCAGTACTTTCCACTCCGATATTAGTTGAAATTCCGCATAGTACTATTGTATCAATTCTTCTCCTCCATAATTGAAGGTCAAGTTCAGTACCATAAAAAGCGCCCCACTGATGCTTTGCAATAATAAAATCATTCGGCTGAATATTTAATTCCGGCATGAACTCACTAAAAGCGGGATCAAAGGAGCGCATTTGAAAACTTGTTTCCGAAACAGGATGCAAAGCATCCTTTAAATCAGGCGATGGCGTAGCATGAACGAGAAAGACAGGCATGTTATTCTTACGAAAGACATCTAAAAGTTTTGTAGTATTTTCAACAACATCTTTTGCAGAATTAGGTACAACCTGCGGAGTTGCAATTCCTTGTTGCAAATCTACAGCTACAATAGCGGCTTTATCTAAGATAATTTGAAGTTCCTGCGGCATAAAACACCTTTTATACTTATTTAACTGGTAATACTTTTATTTGAATATAAATATATTAAAATAACTTTTATCAAGAATTAAAATCACCCTATCATCTGGCAACAGAAGGATAAAGGATTGTTGCAATTACAGTTAAAATTACCATTGATAAAAGAAGTGCACCGAAATCAAACGGCAGCCCGT
>JARLHB010000523.1 GCA_031292465.1 Ignavibacteriaceae bacterium | reverse complement strand
GGTAAAAAAGTTAAAGGGAATGCCGATACAGTTCTCTCAAGAGGTGAGGTTATTGTTCAGGGAAATAAGTTCCTTGGCAAGCCCGGCAGAGGAAAATTTGTAAAAAGAGATACCTACGCCGGCGCCTGGGGGTAAAATGCATTCACTCCACTTACTGTAGTTAAAAGGAAAGAAAAATAGGGTGTCAAATGTTTAGAAAATGATGAGATTTTGAGGGGTGTTTTTTATACCTTTTTTGGAAAAAAGAAAAGCCGTCAGAATTATCCGACGGCTAATAAATCTTTAATTATACCAGAAATATTATTTCAACAGTATAAATTTCTTTGTGGCACTATAATTACCAGATTCAAGCCTATACAAATATATTCCACTTGCTAGGTTACTATCATTAAACTGAACAGAGTAATTACCTGCCGATTTATATTCATTTACAATTGTGGCGACCTTACTTCCTATTATATTATAGACGGTGAGTTTTACAATTCCTTGTTTGGGAAGTGAATAGTTTATTGTAGTACTTGGATTAAAAGGATTCGGATAGTTCTGATATAACTGATAATCTTTTACAACATCTGCTTTTTCATCCTTTACATCAGTTATTGAATCGCCAATTGCTATTAGGTTTTGAACATGATTTGCAAAGAAGGAACTCGTATGAGTTCCGATGTATAGGGTACCATCAGATCCAATAGCAGGGCATGAATCATACTCATAGGGGAAAATTGTTTTCCATAATATTACTCCATTTGAATCCAGGCAATAGAAATATCCCCCTTCCATTATTGACCCACAATAAATTTTCCCTTCAGCATCACAAACAGCTCCATAGGACATTATATTCAAATGATATTCCCCATCTAGTGGTGTAATCCATCTTTTATTTCCATTATGGTCTAATGAAATTATCACTGATCTATATACAGAATCAATAGTTGCAGTTGTATAAAATGCAAGATTTCCATTATGATCCATTGCTGGAGCGTTCATAACGTCATAATATCCGATATGAAATTTCCAATTCAAAGTTCCATCTGGTTTAAGACAGTACAAATAATCCTGCTGAACAAAGAGGGTATCTGATCCAAAAAAATAAATGTTATTTTGATTGTCAATTAATGGAATACCAGCACCTACTCCACCTAAATCATAAGACCAAAATATATCTCCATTTAAGTCCATAGCCTTTATTGCACCAGGTAATCCCTGACCGATTGGGCCACCTGTAACAGCATAGATTGTATCTCCTCCGAAGGAAAATGATAATGGAGCACTAATAGATGGGATATAAATTTTCTTTATGTTTCCTTCAGGAGAAATAATTCTAAGCGTGTCTTTTCGAGCAATATACAAATTTCCATTTTTATCTAATGGATACTGTATATAAGACATTATGTTGGGTATATATACTGACCATTTTAATTTACCATTTTTATCAATTAGATAGAGATGTTCATTAGCTGAAATAAAGTATATTGAACTGTCCCTGGTTAATATTGGGCCGCTATTGTTAGGTAAGTAAGTCGGTGTTTTAAATTTCCAGATATCTTTTGAGTTTCTATCTAATGCAAAGA
Organism: Ignavibacteriaceae bacterium; assembly: GCA_031292465.1. GTDB lineage: Bacteria > Bacteroidota > Ignavibacteria > Ignavibacteriales > Ignavibacteriaceae > FEN-1297. The sequence continues at coordinate 1,317 of JARLHB010000523.1, read as the reverse complement.
AAAAATTTATTGTATCACTAGTTATTGATCTTTCTCCCATATATAAGTTGTCATTATAGCCTATTACTGGACTCCAAATAACACCAAGAGGCATATCCCTAACCCATTTGACCCTGTTTGTCCTTGGGCCGATATATTCAGATCTACCCGTCCCCTGCATATCTCCTCTTAATACTGGCCAAGGTGAATTTGCAAGTGAAGGCCAGTCATTTTTTACCTGCTTCTGCCCAAAGGCAAGAGCAGGTAAAATCATAATAAATAAAAACAATAGACTCTTCATAAAATTATGCTCTTTATTTAAGTAATAGCATTTTCCTAATCGTTCTAAATTTATCTGTTTTTATTGAATAAAAATAGGTTCCGCTTGATAAATTCCGCCCATTAAATTCCTTTATCTTTTGTATCTGATACTAATTTTTCAATTTCCCTTCCTAAGTTATCAAAAACAGCTATTTCAACAAACGATTTTTCGGCTAAACTATATGAAATTTTAGTTGATGGGTTAAAAGGGTTTGGATAACACTGGGAAAGAGAATAATCTAAAACTTGATTTGATTGTCCTTTCGTTTTTTCTGGAAAATTTATACTAGGGCGTTTAACTTGTACTGTATCTGTCTGGTCACTTTCAAAACCCGTACCATTTATAGCTGAAATACAATAAGAAATGGGTTGGCCGTTTGTCCCATTATTAATCAGCAGGTCGTCGGTTCTTACTGCTGCAATAATTTCCAATTATTTGTTGGATAGTGTTGTGAATAAGAGTCCGGAACCATCTAATAAGAACCCAATTTGAAAAATTCTGTATCCTCGTAATGAGTTGGTCGCTGAAAATCTTTTTAGTAAATTATTTTTTGTTAGCCTACTGAAATATTTTTAGTGTAAATCGTATATGAAACATTTCTAAGATGTGGATAACTATTTAAATATAATTCGATTAATTCTAAAGCAGAGACTTCCCCCAAACTCCACTTTCAACTGTTTCCGAAAGATCTACCGGGTTCAGCTATTCATCAAGCGTAACAAAAACTCCGAATGCTCTCTTTAACTGATACGTCTCAAATTTCATCATATCACCTCCAAGATATTTTACATTTGCAGAAAACATTTCACTTATATTAATTGGAAGTGTTTCCGTCTGGAGTGTCATAATTTGATATTTGGAATGTCACTCCCGATATTTATTGTGCAATTGGTCACATCAACAGCCGTGAACTTGCGGGATCGATGGCACCAACATGCCGGGCAGAGGACTAGGGTGTACTTAGATTACTCCACTATTCTACTTTGCGAATACTGTTCATATAACTTTACGGTATT
>JARLHB010000057.1 GCA_031292465.1 Ignavibacteriaceae bacterium | reverse complement strand
TTCAATCTTAATGAGAGGAATAAGATGAGATACAAAACATTGGCTAATAAAATGGAGAAGGGCCGGGCCCGCGGCAAAAATGCCTCCGATTATTCGAAGCCTTGTCCTGTTTTGGAGTACAAATGGGTTGCCGGCTATAATTGTGCCTATAATTTTCCTCATTAAGTAGATTATATATGACAGGCAAAGCCATATGAAAACCGTGTACAGGCATGAGTATATTGCAATTAGATTGGATGGATTGAATAATAGAATTGAACCTTTTATATCTCCGACGTAAATTTGTTTGGAACTGTCGATAAGAACCCGGTTGTTTCTCATTAAAATATCGACGGGGAGACCGTAAATGGAAGGTATGGGTTTACCTTTTATTAAAAATAAAAAGAAGGTAAAAAGCCAAGCTGCAAAAAGCGTAATTGTTGCTCCCAAAGCGATAGTTAAAAGTCCATGAAAACGCTTTAATCTGGAAATACGGATCTTTTCCATAATAAATTTCCCTTTTAAATTCATTATTATGTAATTTTTGTACCCTTCAATAATAGCAATTAAATTATCGATTGTCAAGATAACTATATCGAATATCAATAATATTATATTGTTATTAGTGCAAATTACGGCATGGTATTTTGTGAGGAAGGTTGTATAATTAAGGTAAAATTGCCGGGTAAATAGCTTCATTGTCCCATTGCTTCATTGTTAAAACCATAACTACAGATTAACAATGAAGCTATTCAGCAATGAAACAATACAATTTTAATTAACTGCAACACACAATCCGCGTACAACACTTGCAAGGCGGATTGCATCAAATATTCTGGCTTCGGAAGCGCCGAGCTTTCTTACGGACTCTTCGTGAGAGTTTACGCAAGACTCGCACCCGTTTACAGCAGATACTGCAAGACTTGTTAACTCAAACAATTCTTTACCAAGGATAGGATTCATCATGACATTCATTTTTATTCCTGCCGGCATGGACTGATAGTTTTCATTACTGCCTTTTATAAAATGCTTGAACCTGTAAAACACATTATTTGATGCAAGCATTGATGCGCACGCAATTGCTTCTGCTATTTCACTTCCGCTTGCATTATTTAATTTTGCCAGACTTGTAAATGCGCCTGTAAGAATTTTATTCCCTTCATTTGCAGCTATTGCCAACGCAATTAAATATGCTTCTTTTAAATTTAGGTTTTCAGAACTAAGTGTATTTTTTAAGTTTATTCTTAAATCTCTTAAATATTTGGTCTCGCCCTCAGACATTGATTCAAGGTTTGGAAGATGATCATTCTCATTCAGGCTGAGGTCTTTCAGTAAATCTATTTTGGTTTCATTAAGCGGCATACTTGTACCCTTTGTCTTTTATATCTACCCGCTCCCAACCCCTCTCCTCTTTAAGCCTGCCTTCCGGCAGCAAGGAGGGGGGAAAGGAGTTGGTTCTAGTAAAGTTGAATAGTTAAATTGTTCTTAGGCAACTTTTAAAGTTTCCTGTCCTTTTTCCCAATTACATGGACAGAGTTCGTCTGTTTGCAAAGCATCAAGTACTCTTAATACTTCTTTTACATTCCTGCCCACGCTCAAATCATTAGCGCTTACCCAGCGTATAATGCCTTGCGGATCAACAATGTATGTAACCCTGTAAGCCACTTTCTCGTTTTCTTCAAGAATGCCGAGTGCTTCGCCTAAAGATTTTGATGTATCTGCAAGCATAGGGAACTTCAGGTCTTTTAGATCTTTGTGGTCGTTTCTCCATGCAAGATGAACGAATTCGGTGTCTGTTGAGGCGCTTACAAGATCAGCGTCCCTGTCGCGGAATTCTTCATAGTTTTTATTGAACTCTGCAATCTCGGTAGGGCATACGAAAGTAAAGTCCTTGGGGTACCAGAATAATACCAGCCATTTGCCTGCATTTATATGATCCTGAGATGTAATTTCAGCGAATTCTTTTCCTTTTTCTAATGAAACTACTGCTGTCTTCTTGAATTCCGGGAATTTTGTCCCTATTGATAAAATGCTGCTCATAATATTTAGTCCTTCATCTATAATTGTGAATGTTTTCTTTAATTTCAATGGTCAAATGTATAGTGGTATGTAAGAGTATTCAAATAGATTAAAGCTATTGTGCGATAGATATTATTGATTGGACAATTGTATATGAACTCTTTGTGCCATCGTGCCTTTGTGGCAAAGTATTTCCTTTTTTTGTAAATGCCACAAAGGCACGAAGACACTAAGAACAAAGACAAGTCTCACATCGAATCCTGATATTTTTTTAATTCCAGGATACTTTAGGTATATTTAAAAAAGAAATCTTATGACATTAGCGCAATTATATTATATCGTTGCCCTTGATAAGTTCAGGCATTTCGGGACTGCGGCTAGCAATTGCTTTGTTACACAGCCTACGTTGAGTATGCAGATTCAAAAGCTTGAAGAAGAGTTTGGAATACTTATATTTGACCGTTCAAAACAGCCTGTTGTTCCTACAGATATAGGCGCAAAAGTTATAAGGCAGGCTAAAATAATTCTTCAGGAATCAGAACGGCTTCAGAATACGATCGATACTGAAACAGGTACATATAATGGTATATTAAAAATTGGCGTAATACCTACAATATCACCTTACCTTGTTCCATTATTCCTCGGTCCGTTTGTAGAAAAATATCCCGGCATAGAAATCATCATTGATGAAATAACAACCAAAGAAATTTTAAGAGCGCTTCATAAAGACCTTATTGATGTAGGCATACTTGCCCTGCCGGTTAATATACCTGATTTTGTGGAACAAACACTTTACTATGAGCCGTTTGTAGCATATATACCCAGGAAGCACCCTCTGTACCGCAAGAATAAAATAGATATTGATGATCTTTCCCGGGACGATCTGCTTTTACTTAAGGAGGGGCACTGTTTAAGAGGGCATGTCCTTAAGTTATGCAAAACCTCAGAAAGGGAATGGCGTGAGAATGAAAGGAAAATTCTGTTTGAAAGCGGGTCAATCGATACTTTAAAGAAATTAGTTGAGCTTAACTTTGGAACAACATTACTTCCTTATATGGCAGTTAAGGATATTCAAAGTGAAGAACAGTTATCGCTGGTGCGTGAGTTTAATCCGCCGGTTCCCAAAAGGGAAATAGGGCTTGTTTACAATAAAACACTTTTGAAAAAGCATTTTGTAGATGCCCTTTATGAAGAGATACAAAAAGTTATTCCTAAAATATTACTGGAAAAAGAAAACAGCCTGATAGTTAAATAAATGTTTACAACAAAAAAGAAAATAAATTTTTACGA
>JARLHB010000522.1 GCA_031292465.1 Ignavibacteriaceae bacterium | reverse complement strand
CGTTAGTATTAAAAAAAATAAAGTCGGGAATAAAATTCAGGCATATTATTCCATCGCTGTTTATTATTTATTTAATATTGCTTCCTCTTTCTTTCATAACTTCTTATTTCCTTTTGCCTCTTCTTATCTATTTTATAACCGATCTTGTGGTTTCATTTGCTTCCAAAGGAGGCTTAAAAACTAAGTTATGGTCAATTCTTGTTTATCCCACAATTCATAAGTCTTATGGAATAGGATTTATAGTAGGGCTCTTTAAAATAAAACGCCTTTCGGGAAGCCAGAGCATAAAAAGATTATTTTATTAACCGGTTGTGTTAGTATATTTTTATCACATAAGTGCTAATACTTAATTTAAATCGTAATTATATATCATACGATTGTACAGCGAAACGCTGTTTCGCTACTTATACGAATTGTTTGCTCTAAAATAAATTGATTTTGCGTAAGCTGAATAACTAATAGAAACAGATATCGCCTTTGTCTTTTTAAGTAAAATATAAGAGTCCATAAAGAATTTCACTGCCGGAATCAGCCGCACTTCTGTCCAATTTATGTACAAATATTTTCAAGAAAGAGAACCTGCCCCAATTAAACATCTGAATTTTGCCGGAATTGGGAATGCTGATCTGATTAAAAAACAGCGGATTAGATGCAGTTTTTGAAAAAGCCCTATCAGGACTTATTAAGCCATGCTTTATTGCCTTAAAATCTTACCAGAAACGGCCTTTTGAAGGACGGAATTAGATATGTTCAAGATAGATTTTGGGCATCTGTAAAAAATATCAACGGTAACGCCCCGGCACTAAATTTGCGTGTTGAATAATACGACATTATCTTTATGGCAATGGTCCTTAGTTGTCTATTTATTTTGGATTCCAGAGAGAGCCGGCAGCAAATATGTGGAGCTTAGTAAATCCGGGACGTGGTGTTTTATCTTATAGTATTGTTTGTAATAATACTAAATATAAGGATATTGAGCGTTTTCCTTATAAAAACCAACTCTTTTTTTTCCGTAAAAGAGATTAAGTCCTGTTAAAAATTTACTTGCTCCACTTGATGCCGGGATGGTTAATGATCAATTACAGAACTGTACTCGGAAATAAATAAATTCTTAATAATGAGAAAATATTAGCATTGTAAGGTTAAAACGCGACTGAATTATAAGCAAAAACTATAAATATTTATTTGGAACAGGATTCTGAATGAGTGAAGTTTTTATACCTTTTCATAAGCCCTTTATAACTGATGACGAAGTAAACGAAGTTGCGGATACAATCCGTTCCGGGTGGTGGACTACCGGCCCTAAAACTATCCGCTTCGAAAAAGAATTTAATTCATTTATAGGTTCCAAATATTCGGTCGTAACATCATCGTGGACTGCTGCTGCACATTTGGCGCTTGAAGCTATCGGCTTACAGGAAGGGGATGAGGTAATTGTCCCGGCAATTACTTTCACAGCCACTGCAGAAATCGTCTGCTACTTTAAAGCCAAACCTGTTATTGTTGATGTTCAAAAAGACACTTTTAATATAGATCCCGCCGAAATTGAAAAAGCAATTACTCCGAAAACAAAAGCAATTATTCCTGTGCACTACGGCGGTAATCCTTGTGATATGGATGAAATAAAGGAAATAGCCCGGAAGCATAATATCAAAGTTATTGAAGATGCTGCTCACGCACTGCCTGCAGAATACAAAGGTAAAATGGTCGGGACAATTGGGGACGTTACATGTTTCAGCTTTTATGTAACAAAAACCTTAGCCACAGGCGAGGGAGGCATGCTTTGTACGGATGATAAAGAGATTGCGGACAGATGTTCGATAATGCGCCTGCACGGAATAAATAAGGATGCGTGGAAACGATATAGTTCCGAAGGCTCATGGTATTATGAAGTAGTCGCACCTGGATTTAAATATAACTTTACGGATATACAGGCTTCGTTAGGGCTTTCCCAGTTAAAAAAGATAAATATGATGCTTGCAGAGCGGGAAAGAATATTTAAGAAATATAATGACTTGTTTTTAGGGAATGATTTAATTCAAACCTATCGCTGTAAAAGCGACAGGAAATCTGCATATCATTTGTATCCTATACTACTGGATATTGACCGCTTGAAAATTTTAAGGGCGCAGTTTATAGATGAATTAAAGCACGTCGGAGTGGGTGCAAGTGTCCATTTTATTCCGTTATACAGGCACCCGTTCTACAATAAAACATTTCAGCTTAACTGCAATGATTTTCCGGTATCCGAATATTTATATCCCAGAATTGTAACTCTGCCTATCTGGCCGGGAATGACCGATGAACAAATATTTAAGGTTGCAGATTCTGTTAATTCATTAACGCTCAAGAATAAGAAATGAAAACATATTATTTATTGATTAACATTTATTAATTACGCAAATGTATTACTACTCAAAAAGGATATTGGATGTATTTGTATCTGCGGCCGCGGTAGTACTATTAATGCCGGTATATATAATAATTGTAATGATAATCCTGCTGACTTCCGGTGCGCCTGTCTTTTTTTACCAGGAGAGAATCGGGCAAAACTGGAAACCGTTCAGAATAATAAAATTTCGTACAATGGTAAAAAATGCGGATAAAATAGGCCTTGGCATTACATCAGCTTCGGATGAAAGAATTACTCCTGCCGGAAGAATTTTAAGGAAATACAAACTTGATGAACTGCCACAATTTATTAATGTTTTAAAAGGCGACATGAGCCTGATAGGCCCCAGGCCGGAACTGCTTAAGTATATTAATTTTTACAGGGAAGATTACTCGGCAATATTAAATATTAAGCCGGGAATAACGGATTATGCAGCAATAAAATTCAGGGATGAAGAAAGCTTATTGGTTAAAAGCAACAAAGAAGAATCTTATATAAATAAGATTCTTCCGTCTAAGATTATTTTGTATAAAAGATACCTTAATGAAATGGGATTTCTTACTGATGTAAAAATACTCCTAAACACAGTGAAGGTGATAATACTATGAAACGTTTTATACCTGTTCTTTCCGCTACTTCCAATTTAACCAGGAAAATTGTGTTCATCTTTTTTGATTTGATTTCATTTTTAGGTGCAATTGTGCTGGCTTTATCAATTGAAGGCAGTTTGCCTAAATTAATATTTTTAGGCGGTAAGGTTTATATCATACTATCAATTTTTGTTATAATAAAACTAGTTATATTTTCTTCGTTCAAACTATATGACATATCATGGCGGTATGTTTCTCTTCAGGATATAGCAAACATTGCAAAAGCCGCCATAATTAGCGAAGCGCTTTTATTTGCAATGTCTTATGGATTGAAAACAGGAAAAGCCCCTTTTTTCTCCCAGCCTGTATTAATTATTGATCTGATTCTCAGCTTCTTATTCTCTTCCGGTTTCAAAATATCCAAGAGGATGTATCTTGAAGTGATGAGGCAAAGCATAGGGAAGGCCGAATTAAAAAGAACTCTAATCATTGGCGCAGGAAGCAGCGGCGAACAATTCCTTAGAGATATTAATAGGAGCCAGTTTCGTAAGTTTAATCTGATTGGATTTATTGATGATGACCCTTCTAAGCAGAATTTATATTTTCAGGGATTAAAAGTCCTTGGAACATCAGGCCAGCTGACAGAAATAATCAGGAAATATAATATTGATACTGTCCTTATATCCGTACTAAACGCAGACCGTAATTTTCACAGGAAAATATTTAAACTTTCACGTGAGTCAGGTGTAAAAGATATTAAAGTTGTTTCAACAATAAACGATATATCAAACTCAATTAAAGTCGGTATAAACGACATGAGGGATATTGATGTAAGCGATTTAATAGGGCGGCAGGCAGTTTCAATAAACACTAAGGTTATCAGCGGGTATTTGAAAAATAAAAGAATATTAATTACTGGCGCAGCCGGATCAATCGGCTCTGAAATTGCCCGCCAGGTTATGTTCTATGAGCCTGAACAGCTTGCAATTGTAGATATAAATGAAAGCGATCTTGCAGACCTTGAATTGCAGCTAAATAAAATGCACCAGTTACGTAAAGCCGGGAATATATCGGAAGATTTTTGCATTCAACAGGATAAAGTAAAAATGTTTCTGTGCGATATTTCAAACCGTCAAAAAGTTGATAAAATGTTCAGGGATTTCCGCCCTGATGTGGTTTTTCATGCTGCTGCCTATAAGCACGTGCCGGTTATGGAAAGGTTTCCGGAAGAGGCTGTACGCGTTAATATTCTCGGCACACATATACTGGCTAATGCATCAAATGAATTCGGCGTTGAAAATTTTATATTGATATCCACAGATAAGGCCGTAAATCCAACCAGCATTATGGGCGCTTCTAAGAGGATTGCTGAATTTATAGTAACCGAAATTGGAAAAAAGAGCACGTCAAATTTTGTGGCGGTAAGGTTCGGCAATGTAATCGGAAGCCGCGGCAGTGTACTTCCTATTTTTATCGATCAATTGAAAAGAGGCGGGCCCATAACAATAACGCACCCGGAAATGAAAAGATATTT
>JARLHB010000056.1 GCA_031292465.1 Ignavibacteriaceae bacterium | reverse complement strand
GCGATAGAACCGCCTGCGAATGGCGAGATTTTACGCGCCAGCCCGGGTTCTATTTTAAAATAATTTATAAGAATATCTTCAATATCCTTAAAGCTTAACGGCTGAAAGTTAATACTCCAGCACCGGGAGCGTATGGTTTCTCTTAATATCGAAGGATAAGGAGTCGTAAGAATAAATATCACACCTTCCGGCGGCTCTTCAAGAGCCTTTAGCAAAGCATTCTGGGATTCCTCGTTCATCAGATGCGCATCAGAGATCAATATGATACGGTATAGAATATCTGAATAATCAAGTGAGAGGAATTTCTTTATATCCCTGATACTGTTAACTTTTATGTTGGTAGCTTTTGGAATTGAAAATTTGTAATAAGGGTTAACTGCCTTTTGTTTCAATTCATCCTGAATAAGCTGAATTTCGTCCTGGCTTAATTTTTCAGTAGGCCCGTTGTTCTCTGCTTCATTCTTACCGCGTGGCAGCGGGAAAATATATTTAATGTATGGTTCGGAGAAATTCGAAATTGAGTCCGTTATCATTCCAGCTTTGCTTTTATCTTCAACCCTGGAATTTAAAGCTTGTGTAAAACGTAAAGCAAAAAACTCTTTCCCAACCCCTTCAAGCCCCGTAAACAATAAAGCATGTGGAATTTTGTAAGAATTAATTAGTCCTGCTAAAAGTTGTTTTGCAGAATCCTGGCCATATATTCCATTCCAGAAATTATTCATAATTAAAAAGGCGCTTTAAGCGCCTGTTCTTAATAATCGTCTTCATTATAGAAGTAATCCTCGTCGGAGGGATAATCGGGCCAGATGTCTTCTATAGTTTCATAGGGTTCATCAGAGTCTTCAAGTTCAATAAGGTTTTCCACAACTTCATATGGAGCACCAATTCTTTCGGCATAATCAATCAACTCTTCTTTTGTAGCAGGCCATGGCGCATCGTCTAAATAAGCAGCAAGCTCTAAGGTCCAAATCATTTATTTTCTCCGCAGTTAAAAATTAGTTCTTACTCGTCAATTCCAAAAAGCCTAAGTTTCCGAAGAAAAAACCATCCGGATTAATAGCAACGCCATCATGGTGTACTTCGTAATGCAAATGTGGACCTGTAGATAATCCTGAATTGCCGGATAGTGCGATCTGCTTTCCTCTGGTTACTTTTTGACCAACATTAACCAAAGTGCTGTATAAGTGGCCATATATTGTTACATAACCAAAGCCATGATCTATTTCTACCATTAATCCAAAGCCTTCTTTATAGCCGGCAAAGTCTATAACACCATCTCCAGTGGCATAAACCGGTGTACCAACATCGGTAGAAAAGTCTATCCCTTCATGCATTTGTTTTATATGCAGAATGGGATGTAACCGCATACCAAATCCGTCATTTACAGTCCCTGTACACGGCCTTATTGCCGGTATAGCGCTATATAATTTTTGATTTTCCTTTAGCTTATTGGAAATGTCTATATATTGTGTCTTTTCAAAGTTTATTTTTCTTGATACTTCATCTACATATGAAAGTACTTTAGCTAACTTTTCTTCAGATGGATTAGAAAGGAAATCCACATTGTTATCAAAAGAGCCGCCTCCAATACCAACCATATTCTCATCGGAAGAAACCGGAGGTAAATTAGCAGCTATTCTCAGTTCATTATTTACTTTAGCTAAATTGTCCAATTCTTTATTCAGGCTGGTAAATTGTCTCATTACTTTATCTAAATTGTCCTTTAATTCACGGTTTTCTGATCTTATAGAGAGTGAATTATGAGATGAATTAGTAATAGATCCAATAAAATATACCCCGCCGACAATTATTGAACTGCAAATAACTACCGATAAAATAAAATAAAGCGATAACTTAGCTTTATAGTTTTTTATCTCAATAAACTGAAGTTTTGACTTAGAAAAGGTGTATAATTTTTTCATATCAGCGAGCGGAATCTAAAAAAATAGAAGTTCTTTGTCAATAGCATTAATTATTATATTTCATTCAAAATCATGTTCAAAATACTCAACTCCCCTTATTTTACCTTTATCTTCACCTGTTAACTTCTTATTCAGCCTGTCTTGAAAATGAGTGGCTGCATCATACCCGAAATGCTTAAGAAGGTAATTAAGGCTAATTACCTCAGAGATCACAGTTATATTTTTACCCGGCAGAATGGGTAATTTGATGTAAGGAATTTCAACGCCAGAAATAGTCTCAAAATTGCCGTCTAAGCCGGTTCTTGTATACTCTTCTTTATCGCTCCATACTTCAAGTTCAACAATAACTTCAAGCCTTTTTTGATATCTTATTGCCCTGATTCCGAACATCCGTTCAACATCAATAAGCCCAAGCCCCCTAATTTCCATAAAATGCTTAACTAAGTTGGTACCGGAACCTATCAGTATCCCTTCCCCCTTTTTAGTAAGTATTATAATATCATCTGCAACAAGCCTGTGGCCCCGCTCTATTAAATCCAGCGCCACTTCGCTTTTACCTATACCGGATTTGCCAACGAATAGCATACCTACACCATATACATCCACAAAAGAGCCGTGTATTGATATACGCGGTGCAAACTGGTCGTCTAAAAAGTCTCCTACCAGGTAAATTAATTTGGTAGTATTAAACTCTGACCCAAATAGTGGTATATTATGCTTATTAGCTAATTCAACAAGTAAAGGGAAAGGTTCATTCTTATCCGTAATTATTATACATGGAATATCAAAGCTGAAAATCCGCTCAATAGAATTACGCTTTTCCTCTTCAGGCATATGATCAAGATAACTCATCTCCGTATTGCCGAAGACCTGTACCCTGGAATAAGTAAATAAATCCACAAAACCCGCTAAAGCAAGGCCTGGCCTGTATAAATTCTGATCATAAATTTTTTTGTCAAAACCCGATTTGTCCGAATAAAGCTTTAGTCTGAACTTCTCTTTTACATTGGAATACAAATAATCCACCGTAATATACTCTTTCCGGGAAATCGATTTTTGATCAATCTTCATTCTTTATTCCGTACTGTATTTTTTTTGTCTTAAATTTCTGAAGTTGTCTTGAAAGTTTTTCTACAGCCGCTACTACGGATTTATTAAAATCATCAGTTGATTCGGCAGCCGTCAATACTTGTCCGGGTACCTTAACAATTATTTCAGCAGTTTTAACACTGTTGCTTGAGTTTTGGAAACTCAAAACTACATTAACGTCCAGTATACTATCATCATATTTTGCCAGCGATTCTACTTCAGCAGTAACAAAATCTTTCAGAGTGCTGTGCGCTTTAAACTTTCTTGCTGTTATTGATATATTCATAAATACCTTCCATTAATTATTTTTGTTAAGACTTTGGATGCGCTTTCTTATAGGCCGATTTCAATCTTTCAATGCTTACATGCGTATATATCTGAGTAGTTGAAAGATTCTCATGTCCTAAAATTTCTTTTACCGCTCTAAGATCAGCTCCTCTATCCAGCATATGCGTGGCGGCGCTGTGTCTTAAAATATGCGGACTCTTTTTATTAATATCGGAAACTTTAGATAAATATTTAGTTACCATCCTGTGCACCAAACGCGTATAAATACGTTTACCGTTCTTATCTGTTAATAAAGGTGAATTAAACGGAATATTACCTTTGGCTTTTAAATATTCATTTATAATATAAATAGATTTTTCACCAACCGGAACTATTCTCATTTTACTTCCTTTACCCATAACT
>JARLHB010000521.1 GCA_031292465.1 Ignavibacteriaceae bacterium | reverse complement strand
TTAATATTAGAAAAACAATAAAGGATTGAAATGATTTTTGATAAGATAGTCTAAAATTAAACAGCATAATTAATATCCTTAATTAACTATTAAGAAAGTTAACTTATTGAATATTATAATTCCACTATTTTATTAATTTAATCTGTGTACAATTCCCATATATTTTGTAAAATTTATTGTATATCCCGGTACACTTTCCAAGAATATGCCCTAAAATCCGGAAATTAAGTTAGGGAAGACGCAAATCATATTTTAATTATTAATGATTATGTATATTGATTAAAGAGTCTGATTCAATGGTGTAAAGTGTCTATATATATAGCTAAAATAATCAAATTATTTTTGCAGGAATTAAAAAATGGAAATGCCGGTAATTTTAATATTGGTGGGAGTGTTTGTAATTATTGTCGTCTCTCAGATAGTTACTCTAAAAAAATATTTGAATCAGAGGAGAGCGGAACAAAAGCTTAAATAGTCAAATATAAAACTTATTCTACTAATACAAGATGATAATTACTAACTACCTTAATAGCAGCCAGTTAATTAATTCTCAACTACTTCTTGTATGATTTACCTGACAAACTGGTTCTTCATCATTTTATATTGATATAATAAAGCTATGAAAAACGCTGCAAGATCCAGGTAGCGCAATTTCCTGTTACGGAAAAGCCAATAAAATATTTGCCAGAAGTAAAGCCTGTTATTGTCTTTGATGCCAAGCAAATATGCTACTCTGGCGCCCTGCATTATTTCCGCAAAAGATGTTTTTCGTTTTATTCCGTTCTTTACATTTATCGGGCGCTTGTTTGATAAGAATACTTTTGCCCTGTAAAAGACACTTTCCGCCGAATAAATATTTTCAATCACTCGTCTGTATCCTTCGTCCAATATATTTTTGTCCATTTTGTGGATCATATTTGATTTAGTCTCATCGAAATCAAGATTGCTTAACAGCCTGCCCTGCTTTTTCATCTTATTGTATAGTTCGGTACCGATAGGAGCTTTTAACAAGTTGATAGAAACTAAAACCATTCCGCTTTCATTTATAAAATCAATCTGATTTTGAAATACTTCCGGTGTGTCGGTATCAAGGCCAAGAATAAATCCACCAACGATAATAAATCCTTTTGAATGCAGTTTATTGATTGTATCCAACAAGTTCCGTTTAGTATTCTGCTTCTTGTTCATCTCAAGCAAAGCTTCTTCTTCAAGAGATTCAATGCCTATAAATAATTTTCTAAAACCTGCTTCAATCATTAGTTGCATTAACTCGTCATCATCCGATAAATTAATTGTAACCTGCGTATCAAATCCCGGGGCATATTTATTTTTGTCACGCCATTCAATTAGTTTCGGGAGCAATTCTGCCTTGAGCAGCCCTTTATTACCAATCAGATTGTCATCGGCAAACAAAATTATGCCGGGTTTGCCATTCCTTAATATGGTCTCAAGTTCTTCAATTATTTGTTCCGCAGTTTTAGTTCGCGGCTTTCTGCCGAATAATGCAGTAATATCACAAAACTCACAAAAATATGGGCATCCCCTGGAATATTGAACAATAGAATATGCGTAATCATTTAAGTTAACTAACTCCCATCTGGGTATCGGGGTCTCATGTATGTCAGCAAATTCATTGGTTTTATAAATTCTTTTCAGTTCATTATTTTTGAAATCTTTAAGAAAAAGTGGAAGTGTAATTTCAGCTTCATTCAGAACAAAATAATCTACATTTGGGAACCTGTCATATTCATGTGTAAATAAAGGGCCGCCTGCTACTATTGTCGCATTTAATGATTTGCATCTTTCTATAATTTTATAAGCACCGTTGGCTTGTGTATTCATTGCGCTTATAAAAACCATATCTCCCCACCTAATGTCTTTGTCTTCTAATTCATTTACATTCGTATCGATTAGCTTTAATTCCCAGTCATTCGGAAGCATGGAAGCGACAGTAAGTAAACCAAGAGGCGGGAAAGAAGCTTTTCTGCCTACGATTCTTGTAAGGTGTTTAAAAGAATAAAATGTATCAGGCATTTCGGGGTACACTAATAAAATTTTCATAATACATTCCTGGTAAATTGTTTATATGAATTTTTAACCCGGTTGTAATAAAAATGATTTATTGCGCTGAATACTCTTTTATCAATATGTAAACAATAATAATTTGTTTGACTAAATTGCTAGAATACGTCCCTTGAACAGACTTCTGCCTGAATAATAACTTTATATTTTACCAAAATGGATAATACCCTAAAATATATGTAAGACTATATATTTAATTTCTAATATCCTAAAATAAATTCTCAAAATCCAGACTTTACGGAACAGATAATTACCTGATTTCCATGTTATTACGGTCCTATCTTGGATAGTTGCCCACGGTTTTATAAGTAATTAAATTTACAATTGATTATAAAATCTTTAAGGAATATGTTTGACATACTTTTCCGGTGTTTTTTTACCCGGTACATTTATCACAGCGGGCTTTAATTAGTTGCAGCTTTTTCTAATTTAAGAGGAACATATGAAAGTTAAAGTGTTTTTTATTCTTGTTTTGTTACTTGTCTTTTCCCAATCAGAACTATTTATGCAGCAGAAAAAGAATCCTGCAGAAAAGGCTCAAATTGAGGGGAAATGGGCAACTATTCATAACCCTATGGAAGCATCTGATTTAAGCATGGAATTTAAACCTAACAAAGATTTTAGCTATATACTTTCTTCTACGTGGCATGGTAATTATAAGCAGGATGGTGCAAAGCTCATTACCTCTTTGTATGTCCCTATTTATAAAAAATATAAAGAAGATACTACTACGGTGTTAGTGTATTCAGATACCCTTGTACAGATTGGGAAAGATAAGGGGAAAGAAGTTATTACAAAGATGATAAGGCAAAACGATAGTACAAACACTGGAGCAGGTATAATAGGCTCATGGATAATTGATGATCAGGATGCGGAAAGTTCAATCATTACATATAAACCTTCCGGTGAGTTTGTAATAAAAAATATTCTAAAGTCTTTTAAAGGGAAATACACTATTAAAAATGATACCTTAATGGTTGTATCGGAGGGGCGTATGATGATAAAGAACAGATTTATTATAGACAGAGGGCAACTCCGTTTGTACAGCCCTTCTCAAAGCGGCCCTATTACACTGGAGAAAGCAGGAAAGTAAGTTAAATTAAATATAAGTTGTTGTCGGGTGGCTAATCTTTTATACTGGTATTTATTAATGACTTCTCCGGTTGCCTGTGAAAGGACATTATAATTATTCTGCTCCGGAGTATGTTCGTATTTAGTCTCAATTAAATATCGGCTTGCCGCTTCACGGGGAATTTTATGCTAATGTGATCGAATCCTTCTTCAAAACCGGGTACGTAATATTTTTACTAAGAATATATTAATTTTGAATTAATATTTAATATGAATTTGTGTATAATGCCGGAATAGGCTTCTGTGAAAAAAGAAAGATTGATCAGCGAAGATATAATTAAACCTGATGATGAGAAAAAACTAAAAACTACTTCTTATCATATAAATAACAGGTTTAGCTGGCGCCGTACATTTTCAGCACTTCAACATCCAAATTACCGGCTATGGTTTTGGGGGCAAATTATCTCATTATTCGGTACATGGATGCAGACAACTGCACAGGGTTTCCTCATCTTTGAATTGACTCATTCCCCAGCTTATTTAGGTTACGTCGGTTTTGCAGCTGGTGTGCCGGTATGTCTATTTATGTTTTATGGAGGCGTTGTTGCAGACAGGCTGCCGAGAAGGACTGTAATCATCTTTGCGCAGACTCTAATGATGTCGCTTGCTTTTATATTAGCAATCCTGACTTTTACTCATGTTGTGCAGGCATGGCATATTATTGTTCTGGCTTTCTTCCTGGGGCTGGCAAATGCTTTTGATGCACCTGCAAGACAGGCATTTCTTCTTGAACTTGTGGACAGGAAAGAATTAGTAAACGCTATTGCTTTAAATTCTACAATGTTTAATTCAGCCAGAGCATTAGGGCCTGCTGCAGCGGGAGTAGTTTATGCAATGTTCGGGCCGGCATGGTGTTTTATATTAAACGGATTGTCTTTTATAGGTGTAATTACTGCCCTGGTTAAAATGAAGTTAAAACCTCAGCCAAAACGGGTCCAAAGCACATCTACTTTTTCAGAACTGAAAGAAGGATTTAAATATTCATTATCTCAACCGATGATACGGGCGCAAATACTTTTAATTGCAACTATTAATCTTTTTGGAATTTCATTTGTTACTTTAATTCCGGCCTGGGCGGTAAATATTTTGCACGGAAATGCGGCGACTAACGGGATAATGCAGTCTGCAAGAGGATTTGGAGCACTTATAACCGCATTATTTATAGCCTCGCTCGGAAGCTCAAAATATATAAATAAGCTTATTACCATCGGCATTTTTAGCCTGCCGGTCTCTTTATTCTTTTTTGGACTGGCGCAATGGCTTCCGTTGTCGCTTCTTATGCTTGTCGGTAACGGCATCGCACTTATTTTAGTATTTAATTTGTCCAATGCTATTGTGCAAAATATAGTTCCTGATAATTTCCGGGGCCGTGTAATGAGTATTTACTCGTTTACTTCATTCGGCTTTATGCCCTTAGGTTCTTTGATGATTGGCTTTTTAGCAGAAAAATTCAGCGAGCCTTCCGCAGTTATTATTTGCTCTGTTATAACATTAATTTTATCTGCCATGATTGCAATGATGATTAGAAAAATCAGATTATAATCACGCGAAAATGAAAATAAAGCCGGAATGTTTAATACGGTCTAAAACAATGATGCATATTGTTATTTGACAGTGCAGTTTTTTGATTATAATTTAATCCTTCAGAATATATAGAAATATAATTATTTATGTTCAAATTTCTACCATTAGGGGGCGCCGGCGAAGTTGGTGCAAATTGCTATTATTTAAATATTTCAGGAACAGGAATAATCCTGGACTGTGGAATACACCCTCAAAAAACGGGTTTGGAAGCATTACCCGCATTTGATTTAATAGATGACAAAGCTGTTGATTATGTCTTAATATCTCATGCACATCAGGACCATATTGGTGCATTGCCGTACCTGGTAAAGAGGCATCCGTATATTAAAATAATTGCAACTCCGCAAACCAGGGCTCTTGCTGAACTTACGCTTCATAATTCCGTGGCTATATTAAAACAACAACTTAAAGAAGAAGATAAATTAGAAGTTTATACGCATGAAGAAATTGATTTATTAATACAGTCGATTGAATACAAAGCATACGGGGAAGAGTTCATCTTGAATGGATATAATCAAATTGGTTCAAATCCAACACTTGCAAAGTTTTACGATGCCGGGCATATTCTCGGTTCGGCGGGAATTTATCTTGAGCACGGCGATGATAAAATATTTTATACCGGTGATGTTAATCTGAATAAACAGGCGCTATTGCCTGGTGCAAATATACCGGATATAAAGACCGATACTTTAATTCTTGAAACAACATATGGCGGAACAGATTCGTCAATGCTGCTAAATTGGAATGAAGAGTCCCTCCGGCTTGCATCCGCAATAAACAAGACAATTATTGCAGGCGGTTCAATATTAATCCCGGTATTCTCTTTGGGAAAAACGCAGGAAGTATTGACAACTATTTGGGACTTAATGAATAAGAATAAAATTATTCAAACCGATATTTATACTGGCGGCTTAGCGGATAAAATAAGCCGGGTTTATGATTATAACAGATATGTTGTAAACAGAATTGATCCTGAATTTGAAATAAGCGATATACCTAAGGAAGACCTTTATGAAGTAGATAATGTGGAAAGATTCTTCAAAAACCCGTGCATAGTATTAGCGGCCAGCGGAATGCTGATTGAAGGTACTGCTTCATTTAATCTGGCAAGGCGATGGCTGCGGCAAAGCGATTCAGCAATATTTACTGTAGGGTATATGGCTGAAAATACCCCCGGATTTAAATTAGCCGGTGCGAAAAAGGGGAATAAAATTAAACTTAACGGCTCCGATGAAGAAGATGTTAAATGCACTGTAGAACAATTCAGATTTTCTTCACATTCCAGAAGAGAAGAACTTATTGCAATTGTAAGAAAAATGAAACCTGCAAAAGTTATCCTTGTGCATGGTGAGCCTGCAGGAATAAACTGGATTGGGTCCTCAATTCTTAAAAATAATAGTGAAGTAAAAGTCTTCCGGGCCGAACCGGGTAAAGAATTAATACTATAGTAGTTATATACTCTGATAAGAATAATATAGGAATAACAAAAATGATTAAACATAATTGGGATACACATCTGTACGACGAAAAGCATAATTATGTATTTAAATTTGGAGAGGATGTAATAAACTTACTTAAGCCGCAGCCGGGAGAAATAATTCTGGACCTTGGATGCGGAACCGGGCATTTAACAAATTTAATTGCAGAAGCAGGCGCAGAAGTATATGGAATTGACAGCTCTGCTGAAATGATCGAACAGGCAAGGTTAAAGTATCCGGCGTTAAAATTTGACGTTATGGATGCAACAAATTTTAAGTTTGAAAAGAAATATGATGCGGTTTTTTCCAATGCAGTGCTGCATTGGATACCGGAAAAAGAAAAAGTAGTTGAATGTGTATTTAACTGCTTAAAACCGGGCGGAAGATTTGTGGCCGAGTTCGGCGGTAAAGACAATGTTAAAAATGTTATCACCTCAATAAGAAAAATATTGATAGCTAACGGCTTCTCAAATAATACTCAATATATTGACTGGTATTTTCCCTCAATTGGAGAATATGCTTCTATCCTGGAGAAAACAGGGTTCAGAGTTATTTACGCTGTGCATTTTGACAGAGATACTTTTATGAACGAAGGGGTTGATATTTCAAGCTGGCTTGAAATGTTTGCTAAAAGAATATTTGAAGGTATAAATGAAGATAAGAAGTCGGAGCTTATTGAACTGATAAAAAACGATCTTGGACCCACAAATCAAAAGGATGGGAAATGGTTTGTAGATTATAAACGGTTAAGAATTGCTGCTGTAAAAGAATAATTATAAATACTATTTAAGGTCAAGTTTCATCCGGAATGTTTGTCTTGTATATTTTGAATCAAACATTCCGGGGACACTTTTAAAACCTATGGATTCGTATAAAGCAATTGCCGAATGCAGCCCGCTGTTTGTTTCCAGTATAACAGATTTAGCTTCATTAGAGTATGCAAAACCTATTACTGCGAAGGCAAGTTTTTTCCCGGCTTGTTTTCCCTGAGCCTTTTCAGTTACAGCCATTTTTGCCAGCTCGTAAGTATTATCATCTATTTTAATTGCTGCACAGGTCCCGACTATTTCCCCATTGATTCGTGCAAAAAATATTTCGCCGCCTTTATTGATAATTATTTCTTCCGGGTTTGATAAAATTTCTTCATCTAATTCCTCGATTTTGAAATACTTGTTAAGCCATTCGTAATTCAACTCTTTGAAATATTTCCTGTACTGTGGAGAATAACGTAAAATTTCTACGGAATCCAAAAGCCGCTTCTTATACTTTTCCAAAGTTAGCGTATAAAGGCTTTTTGCTCCGGTAAGTTTTTCAAGCGAATTTATAAAATGGGGAATATCATAGCCTGATGATTTACCAAGCTCAATGATTGACTCATCCAGATCATTAAATAACGGTTCAACAGAAGCAAGAGCTTCTTTCCCCTTGTCGGAAAGAGAGACTATCCTTTTCCTTTTGTCCTCATTATCTTTTGAAGTCCTGACTATATTATGTTTTTCCAATTCGTTAACAAGCTGTACAATAGCAGGGTGGGTTAGTTCAATGGCTGATGCAATTTCGTTTATCGGCGCGGAGCCTTTTTCATTCAGAAACCGGCAGATTGCAAACCATCTGGGTTCAAATTCTATATTAAATTTTTGGCAGACAAGAGAGGCCTCTTTAAGCAAATTTTCCCCAAGCTTTTTAATCCTGCCCGGAGTAGAAAAGTTTTTTATATCCATAAATTTTCCCGCCAAAATGGTATAAATAGTAATAAATAACGTAAGTTATTACATATATTCAGATAAAACAATAAAAATCTTCAATATTAAACAAATTGAAGATTTTTTCTTAATATTCGTTATCTAATTCTGATAGGAGAGCCAAAACATCAAGGGGTTTAGTGGTAATTTGCAAATGGCCTTCATCATCAATCGGCCATTGATCAAGAGAACGGTCGGCATACAGTTCAATTACATTTCCATCAGGATCAGCAACATAAACTGATTCGGAAACCCCGTTATCTGAAGCTCCTTCAATCGGGAAATTAATTTCATATAACCTTTTTACCATAAGGGCAAGTTCTCTTCTGTCCGGGAATAGAATTCCAAAATGGTAAAGGCCCGTATGCCCCGGCGGCGGCGGCGTAGCGTCTTTACCCTGCCATATATTTAAAGCTATATGCTGATGGTATCCGCCGGCGGATAGAAATACAGCAGAGTTTTCAAATGTTGAGGTAATCTCAAAACCAAGAAGATCGCGGTAAAACTTTAATGAACGGTTAAGATCAGAAACACTTAAATGTATATGTCCAATTTTTACATCGGGATGAATTTTATTCTTTATAGGCGCCATTATTTTTAGATAAGTTATTAATTATTTAATTGCAAAAGTTACAATAAAAAATCAATTGATTAAAATAAAATTGATTTGAAATATTAATATTTGTTTGCCTGTTCAAAAAACCGGCCCAGCTTGCTTATATCAAGCTTGTCGTTAGTCCTAACCCCGCTGCAAATATCTACGCCGAAAGGGTGGACTTTTCTAACTGCTTCAAGAACATTTTCATGTGTCAATCCGCCTGCGAGAAAAACCGGAATATTTACAGCGCTTCTGATTTCTGCACTCAGATTCCAGTCATGTACCCTTCCTGTTCCGCCAAGTTCTTTTATGGGCAGTGTTTGATTTCCTGAATCAAGAAGAATAGCATTAACATACGGTGAAACGGAAACCGCCTCATCTACTGATTCCCGCCCATTGACATGAATAACCTGTACAAGTGAAATACCCGGCATAGCCTTTCTAAGCTGATCATAGCTTCCCGTCTCCAGCCGGTCGCAAAGCTGTATGGTATTTACGCCTGTCCTTCTTTGCTGCTGAATGATGCTTCCTGCATCCTGTTTACTGGTAAGAAGAAATGAGGAAATACCAGGTGGAATTACCTCAGCAATTTCTGAAATTAATTCTTCAGGTATTACACCGGGCCCGCTCGGCATTTGTGAAACAAGTCCTAGAGCCGAAGCGCCATATTTTATTGCAAGCTTAGCTTCTTCCTTAGTAGAAATACAGCAAATTTTAACACGTATCATCCTAATATCTATTTTATAAATTGTGCAAGTAAACCGTCAGGTTTTATTAAATCCTTCATATCACTGTATGGAATAAATACTTCCGGAGCGCCGAAGCTATAAGAACTTATTTCATATTCTTCGAATTTAAACGTTAGGCCAAGTTTTGAAATTGAAAAATTATCATTCAAATGAAATTCATCTATTTTATAAGCAGGCGGATCTTGATTATTGTACGTTTCATAGAACCTATACCAGCCAATTCTGTCAAGTAACTCCTTGAAATTCGGCTTTAGCAGCTCTGAGAGAGTAATTGTTCTCCCAGTTAGCACATTAAAATTTTGATAAATATAATTAGCACTTGAATGTGCGCCGCCACAATCAAAATAATCAATATTTTCAATAGCAAGAATGTTATTTGAGTTAAATAAGACAATATTCGAATAGTAATTTTCCCATTTCCTAAAATAATCGGATAAAGAGGTAGTATCTATTTCATCTCCTTTGTATTGTTTTACAAAATTATCCATAACACTTTCAAAACTAGTTAAAGATTTAGAACTGTCCTGAAAACTGCAATTTTTTATAAAACTATAAGCTATGCCATAATTAATTGAATCTTCAGTTTTTTTATCTAAGTAATCGTATAATTGAGTAAAAATAAAATTAATTGCAGCAGCTTTCCGGTTCTTGTAATAATAATTTTTAGCATAATTTTTCAGATTTAGTCTAACACTACCTGCCGGATAACTTTCAACCAATTCAAAATGATATTTAATTGCTGATTGGGGACTTTTCCATGTACCGACAATTGAATGATCATTGATAAATTCGCCGCTAAATTCCCCAGAAATTTCCGGTATGTTTTCAATATCGTACTGACCAGAATATTCAGCAAGATAAAAACGGCCGTTGTTAGTGATCCGGCTTTTAAAGTTAAAAATGATAGGTTTTCCATTTGCCACATAATAATACGATCCTGTTAAAAGGTTGTTACGGCGGATTAAATTCATAACAATATTTATTTCATTATTAGTAGTGCCTTCAAATCGTTTATAAAAATATTTCGGCAGATTTAATTGATGGGTCTGTGTAGTATTAACAGAATCTTTATCGCTAACGTTAGTATTAGCCATTAAATTACTAAAAGCAGGAAAAAGTAATGAAATTAAAAGCAACAGGACGCAAATTTTAGTCATATGTTCCCCACAAAATTCAGTTTTATTTATAGTGATATATATTTTAAACAAGGGAAAAATAAAATAATACAAAAAGAGGAAATTTAAATTTAATAATGCGCATATATTTATCCTATCGCTTTAATTTGCTTTCAATATTTTCCATCAAATCTATTTGAATTTATAAAAGCATTTCCCGTTTAATACAAGGTTTTTCATTAACGGGTTCATATTGTGCCGTTTAAATAAGCCTTCCGCTTTTTCTCAGGAAACTTTTCAATAGCATATCTTAACATAGTTCTCGGCATATTCTTATACCTGCCCTTAAGAAAGTCCTCTTCGGTTTCCAAATCGCGTTTGCCTATTTCTCTAAGCATCCATCCTACTGCTTTATGTATTAAGTCATGTTCATCGTTAAGTAATTTTTCAGCAATGGTTAAGGCAGTGTCAAATTGTTTTTCTTTTATAAATTGAAACGTTGCAAGTATGGAAATCCGTTTTTCCCAAAGATTCTTTGATGATGAGAGTTTATTTAGAATATTTTTATCTCTATCAATTAAATACCCTCCCACAATTTGCGGAGCTGACAGATCAACAAGATCCCAGTTGTTTATATTTTTGCTGTTCTTAATATAAAACTTAAATATTTTGTTTTTCTCTTCAGGCGTGCTTTTGGGAAAACGCAGTACCAGAATCATCAGTGCAGCCATGCGCTCTTCATGTATGGGAGATTCTATAAGATTTTGAAGTTCATCAAAAGTAAGATCCAGATGCTGCTTTGCAATACTTCTTAGAACGGGAACTTTAAAACCCAGAAAAATATCGCCTTCTCCGTACTCGCCCGGGCCTGTTTTAAAAAATCTTTGCAGGTTTTTTGCTTGTTCTTTATCTGCTCCTGCTTTAAGCGCAGTTCTTAGGCTAAACAAACTCATAAATTATTTCCCTTTTAATAATTGTTCTTTAAAGATATTTAAGTTAAAAATTATAAAAAATTATTTTATGAACAAT
>JARLHB010000055.1 GCA_031292465.1 Ignavibacteriaceae bacterium | reverse complement strand
CGCAATACTCATCACTTCATTGCGGAGAAATTCTCTGAAAGTTAAAGTCTGGCTGATTCCAAATAATTCAAGAAAAATTAGTAACAAAGCTATCCATGCGTATAAAAATACATTAACAATTTTCTGGAGCAGCGTCCTTTTTTTCTTTATTATTTTTTTATTTTCAACCAATTTAGATACAATAGATTATTATCTGAAAAATGACAAATCTTCTTTATAAGAATTGTCCGGTGCAAGACTACTGATGATCAGTTCAGGGGAAACAAATTCTTGTCACCATATATAAACAATACAAAGAAACATCGCAATTCCTTTATATTTTGTGATGGATGAGAGTTTTTGTTCAAAAATAACACAAGGACAATTAATTCGATTTTCCGAATCTGTTCAAAATAGCATTAATAATCTTAGAAGTTGATTGATTATTGACAAATTTAATAGTTTTAACTTCTCCTCCGTTTGCTTCAACAACATCCCTGCCGACTATGTTGTCTATAGTCCAATCGGCTCCTTTTACAAGGACATCAGGGATAAGTTCGCCAATTATCCTGCCGGGGGTATCTTCTTCAAAAATTGTCACATAATCCACAGCCTTCAAATTGGAAATGATAAATGCCCTTTCAGCCTCAAGGAGTATTGGCCTGGTAACTCCTTTTATTCTTTTTATAGAAGCATCACTATTAAGCCCTACAATTAATACATCGCCCATCTCCCTGGCTTTGGAAAGATAATCTACGTGGCCTGCATGAATAAGGTCAAAACAACCATTAGTAAAAACGACTTTCTTTTTTTCTTTCCGGAGTTGTTCCCGGATGGACTTCATTTCATCAAGAGATTTTACTTCATTCATTTTATTTCTTCCAAGACTGTATTAAATAATTTTTCTACTTCAATGGGTACAATACCAACTTCTTCGCAGACCAGGCCTCCTGCATAATTTGCAAGGTAACAGGCTTCATATATATTGGCGCCTGCGGCAATTGCCATAGTTAATGTAGAAATAACAGTATCGCCCGCTCCTGAAACATCCGCAACTTTACGCGCTTTTGTAGGCATGCGTTTTTCTTTTTTACCGCTTTCAAAAATTGCTATTCCGCCTTCGCCTAATGTTAAAAGGATGTTCTTTGCGTTTAATTTTTCAAGAAGCTTTCTGCCTACTTCTGAAATATCTTCATCATTCTTAATTTTTAAACCGAGAACATCTTCTGCTTCTTTTCTGTTTGGTTTAAATACATCAACATTTTTGTATAAGAAGAAATTATTAAACTTAGGATCAACAGTTACTAATACTTTATGTTTATTAGCAAGCGCAATTACTTTTTCAATTACCGAAGGTGTCAGCACTCCTTTATTATAGTCCTGCAAAATAATTCCATCAAGCGATTTAATATTTCCTTCTATAAAATCCAATAATTTATTTTGAATATCGCGTCCAATATATTGCTTGCTCTCCTTATCTATTCTTACCAGGTGCTGATGTTCGGCAATCACTCTTGTTTTTGCAGTGGTCGGCCTTGTTTCATCAATTATAATTCCGGCTGTATTTACTCCGGCCTCTTCCATTAGTGAAGAGAAAATATTCCCAAAGCTGTCCCGGCCAATTACTCCAACTGGATAAGGTATTCCTCCAAGTTTTGCTATGTTCAAAACAACATTAGCAGCACCGCCGAATCTGTAAAATTCATTTTCTACCTCAACTACAGGAACAGGAGCTTCCGGGGAAATTCTTTTAACTTCACCGCGGAAATAGCAGTCAAGCATCATATCTCCGATAACTGCAATCTTAAGTCCCTGGAAATTTGTTTTTAATGTATTTAGCTTTTTAGCTGAAAGAGTTACCATTCTTATTCCTTATTGAAAAAAACTACGTAAAGATAATTATAAATATATTTTGGGGAAAGGCATTAGGAGCGCAGGATATCATTTCCGGCAGGTGCATTTTTTTTGTTTTTACCCATTTTTATTGAATTTAGTAAAAAGCCGGTAAAACTGAAGAACTATCTTTTAACCCTCTTTTTAGCTTTAGGCTTTTCCAATTTTGGCGCTATGGCTTTTTTAAGTGTCCATTTTGCCAACGGATTTTCGATAACTATTTTACTCAGGCCGGTATCTGTGCCTATCCACATATTTGTGCCGTCAAAATAGGTGCAGACAATTTTAGAAGAATTAACATTTATTTCATTAAGATCAACAGGAGTTACCTTCAAACTGGTCCTATCTATTAAGACCAGGCCCCGCCCGTAATCTTTTTTCTCCTTCTTGTCGAATGAATAAATACCCGCCCAAATTTTATTACCGGTTCTTGCAAGACAATAGATACCATCAGCAGGAAGCCCGTCTTCATGTGAAACTTTCAGCCACTTTTTATGCCTGTCGTAACAATATACACCGCCGACATTAAAATTAGGATCTTTTACAGTAATAAATTCATCTGTGCCGAACCAGATATTGCCCGGTTCAAAAAGGACATCCGTAAGGGAAACAGCGTCGCCCTCATTAAGAAAGCCCCCGTCTTTATTGTCTATAAACTGCCAGGCATTCCTGTCTTCCATACCCATATTTTTACGGTATTTGAAAATCCCTGATTCAGTACCGAACCAGATAAGGCTGTCGCCATCAAGCTTAATAACTTTAATAGTATTTGTTTTTGCATCATTATTCTGCGTAAGCATCCGGTCGGAATATCTTTGCTTTTGAACATCAAGTAAGGTCAAATTTTGGAATCGGCCGATCCACAAAATATTTTGTGCGGGGTCATAGCACAGCGATCTTATCCAATTTCCCATTTCACCGCCCAGGGAAAATTTTCTTTTTCTCCACTGGTCCCTTTTCTTGTCTAAGGTATAAAGGCCGTCAACCGCTCCGGCCCAAACGTAGTCTTTACTTGCAGCTATGGTATAGAAAAAATCGTTTTCTATTTTTCCATTCTTTGTGGAATATTCAGTCCACTGGTCATCACTTACGGAATATTTAAAAATACCTCTTCCGTAAGTGGATACCCAAATATCACCGCCTTCGTTAATAACAGAAGTGATAGAGACTCCATCAAGATATTTCGTAGAAGGTATCTGCGTAAATACAGTTGATATGGATACTAAAAATAAAATCGATATAAGGAATAGTATTCTCTTCATAATATTTCAGAATTTCAGCATAAGGCAGGTGAAATATCTATTAATAACTTTCCTCCTCTGAAGGGAAATTAGATGATTTAACATCTTCCGTATATTTTTTTACGGCGTTGGTTATTATTTCAGCCATATTGGCATAGCGCCTTACGAACCGCGGATGGAAATCCATATTAAGCCCAAGCATATCAGGGGAAACCAGTACCTGTCCGTCGCAATGAACACCGGCGCCGATTCCTATAGTAGGTATTTTCAGATGTTCAGTTATTTTTTTTGCGAGCACAGCAGGTATTTTCTCAAGCACTATTGCATAAGCTCCGGCTTCTTCCACAGCCTTGGCATCCTGTAAAATCTCTTCGGCTTCGTTCTCATCTTTTCCCCGTTCCCTATAGCTGCCGAACTGGTAGATGCTTTGGGGAGTTAGGCCAATATGCCCCATTACCGGTATTCCGGCATCAGTAATTTTCTTAATTGTTTCAGCAACCCTTAAACCGCCTTCAAGTTTTACTGCGCCTGCCGAAGTCTCTTTCATTATTCGCCCTGCATTTCTGAATCCTTCGTCTATGCTTAACTGGTAAGACATAAACGGCATATCCACAACCAGCATGGCTCTGTTTATTCCTTTGGAAACTGCACGCGTATGGTAAATCATTTCATCCATGGTAACGGGAAGAGTAGTTTCATTTCCCTGAAATACATTTGATAAAGAATCTCCCACCAATATTACATCAATTCCAGCTTCATCAAAAAGCTTTGCTGTAATAAAATCATACGCTGTAAGAACAGATATCTTTATGCCCTTCCTTTTAAGAAGCGCAAGTGTTTTTGTGGTAACTCTTTTAATTACTTGTTCGGTACTCATAATAATCCAATTTCTTTTACATTATTTAAAAACAAATTAATTTACGCCGGAAACTAAAAGCCCGCCGGTATTTATTATATTATTAAACTTTATATTATAAAAAGACTCAAAACCTCCGGCGATTGATTCAGCAAGGAGGTCATAGTTAATTTCCTGTTTTGTTATTGAATGAAGATCAGCAGTATGATTAAGAAGTGATATTATCTCATTATAATTCTCCTGGCTAACTATAAGATAATCTGCAATTCTTTTATGAAAATCGCCGCATAAAATTGATCCGTGCTGCAAGATTGTATTGCCAAGCTTCCTTTGTGCACTGCCTGCAAGTTTTCTGCCGTCAAATTTTAATTCACTTCTTGCCGGTACCGCAAAACAGGCTGCGCTTTGTTCTTTTTTATAAAACTCCCTAAAATCAGGCTGTGAGTTTTCAAGTTCAATTGCTGCAAGCTTTTTATTATAAAAGCCAAGCCCTTCTGTTAAAGCTTCGTTTATTTCGGAATATATTTTTCTTGCGGATGAACCGGAGTGAATAGGCATTATAACCGAATATGTCAGTTCTTCAGCATGAAGAACTGCCCGCCCGCCTGTAGGCCTTTTTACAACATCAATATTATCATTTTCTGCTTTTTCTATATTGATAGAATCTGTACTCTGATTAGCCCCGAGCGAAATACAATATGGACTCCATCTATATAGCCTTAGTACTGCTTCATCCTGCTTACAATCATGTGCAAGCTGCATATCATAAGCCATGTTAAATTTACCTGTATTGAACCCGGTATTTACAAACCGCCAGTTCATTTACCTATTAGCCCTCGTTTACTCTTTCCTAAGAATTCCAAAACATTTTTTACCAATGCGTTATCGCCTAATTCATTCACAATCTTTTCTTTTGCCTGGCTTACATTCAATGAATGGCTATAAATATAACCATATGCTTTCTTCAAGGCTTCAATATCAGAAAGGAGGAAACCGCGGCGGCGAAGCCCTACAAGGTTAAGCCCCTTATACTCTAATGGCTCATTTGCAGCAAGTATATATGGCGGTACATCCTGAACAGCCCTAAAACCGCCGCCAATCATAGCGTGTTGGCCGATAATACAAAATTGATGAATGGGCGTTAGCCCGCCGATAATAACATAATCTTCTATAGTTACATGCCCGGCAATTTGCACGCCGTTTGAAAGTATACAGTTATTGCCGATAACGCTGTCATGTGCAACGTGTGCATAAGCCATAAGAAGACAGTTTTTACCAATCCTGGAAAAACCGGTATCTTTAGTTCCGCGGTGAAGCGTAACAAATTCTCTTATTGTCGTATCATCATCTATAATAAACAGAGACTCTTCGTTGCCAAATTTCAAATCCTGCGGTATGTTGGCAATAGATGCAGACTGATGAATCCTTACACGGTTCCCTATTCTTGCGCCGTTATAAATAACAGCACCGGGACCGATTGTACAGTCATCTCCTATTACAACATTGTCTTCAATGATGGCATAGGGAAGAATGGTAATATTATTACCAAGTTCAGCTTTACTGCTTACAATAGCAGTAGGATGGATTGTATTCATTTATTAATTCTTATCCCCGATATTTGATTCTCTGTCAACAATAGCGGCCATAAATTCTGCTTCAGCTACAAGAGTTTCATTTACAAAGGCCCTTCCGCTCATTATAACCACTTTACTTTTTTTATTTGTTAATTCAACTTCAAGAAAAAGCTGATCGCCCGGAGAAACCTGTTTTCTGAATTTTGCATTATTTATCTGCATAAACAGGACTAATTTTTCCTCAGGATTAGCAAAAGAGTTTAACAACAAAATTCCGCCTGTTTGAGCCATTGCTTCAAGGATAAGCACGCCCGGCATAATCGGCTGCCCGGGGAAATGACCCTGGAAGAATGGTTCATTTACTGTTACAGACTTTACACCGATTACTTTTTTATCAAGCTCCAGATGAATTATTTTATCCACAAGAAGGAATGGATAGCGGTGCGGAAGTATTCTTTCTATTGCGCTTGTATCGAAAACAATTCCTTCTTTTTTTACAAACTGATATTTCTTTACCAGCTTTTTCTGCTGATATAATTTCCTTATTTGTTTTGCAAATTCAACATTTGCCTTATGCCCCGGCCTGGCAGCCAGAATTTGTGCTTTTATTGGTGCGCCTATCAATGCTAAATCCCCCAGCAAATCAAGCAATTTATGCCTTGCCGGCTCATTTCTAAATCTTAATTCTTTATTGTTTAAAATTCCGTTGGTGCCTAATATAACTTTCTCTTTTATACCAAGTTTTTGCCCAAGTTTAGCAAGTTCTTCTTCATTCGGGTTCCTGTCTATAATTACAACCGCATTATCAATATCGCCGCCTTTTATCAATCCCTGATCTGCAAGCTCTTCAACTTCGCTTAAAAAGCAGAAAGTCCTTGCGGGAGCAAACTCAGTAACAAATTCTTTTTCAAGCTCAAAAAGCCCCGTATGCTGGCTTCCAAGCGCCGGGTTCTGATAATCTACCATTACTGTTGCCCTGTATTTATCAAGCGGAAGCGCAACAATATCTATTTGATTTTCTTCATTATGGTAAGTTACTGTCTGATCTATTATAAGATAATCTTTCGGCGCATCCTGCTGAACAAATCCCGCTTGCAAAAGCAATTCAACAAAAACTAAGGAACTGCCGTCTCCAACCGGAGGCTCTATCCCGTTTATCTCAATTATTATATTATCAATTTGCAAACCCACTACAGACGCAAGTACATGCTCTACTGTATGAATTTTTGCTTCACCTATTCCTATTGTAGTGCCTCTTGATACATCAACTACGTTATCAGCAGTCGCAGGTATTTCAGGGTTTCCGCCTAAATCTGTACGGACAAATCTGATTCCATAATTTTCAGGAGCCGGTTTAAAAGTCATGGTACATGATGTACCGGTATGCAGGCCAATCCCTGACATTGAAACAGGCTGCGCAATTGTTCTTTGTAATTCTAACATTTTATATAAATCCGTTTTTATTAAACTCAAAAATTAAATTTGCCGGAA
Source organism: Ignavibacteriaceae bacterium (assembly GCA_031292465.1). Taxonomy (GTDB): domain Bacteria; phylum Bacteroidota; class Ignavibacteria; order Ignavibacteriales; family Ignavibacteriaceae; genus FEN-1297. The sequence goes on along the minus strand of JARLHB010000055.1, from coordinate 11,638 downwards.
TCAGCGTGTCAAAATAGTAAGATGGGTTTTTAAATACAATTAAATGACCGCAAAAGTGAGCAGCTTATTTCAGCAAGCGTCAAATTCTATTTCTTATCCGGCTCTCCGGTGTGCAGGTTGCTTAGCTTTTTTAACTCTTCTGTTAATAATTTAACCTGCTTTTCCAATTGTTTTATTCTTTCAAGATAATCCGGGAGGCTTCTTATGTGTGCTTCGCGTTTCATCGATGTTTTGGCTTCCTGTGCAGGCGTTCCAAAATAAGCTCCTGATTTGAGTATTGATTTGGAAATTCCTGACTGCGCCATTAAAATTACATTATCACCAATCTCTACATGGCCTACTATTCCTACCTGGCCTGCAAGGATACAATGATTGCCTATTTTTGTGCTGCCTGAAATACCTGTCTGGGCAGATATAACCGTATCTTCGCCGACAACAACATTATGGGCAATCTGTACAAGGTTATCTATTTTAGTACCTCTTTTTATTGTTGTACTTCCGGTTGCCGCACGGTCTACCGTAACATTCGCACCAATTTCAACATCATCTTCCAGAACAACATTGCCGATTTGAGGTATCTTGTTATATACTCCTTTATCATCGGTAAAGAATCCAAATCCGTCTGCTCCCAGCACTACGCCGGGATGTATAATTGCCCTCTTTCCAATTTTAACTTTTTCCCTGATACTTACATTTTGGAAAATGACAGAATCTTCCTCAATTATAACATCTTCCAGCAGTACAGTATTATGAAATATCTTTACGTTATTGCCAATTTTACATCCTGCAGAAACGACTACATTTTTACCAAATGCAACATTGCTGCCGATAATAGCGGTTGAATGCACTGATGAAGTAGGATCTATGCCGGTTAACGGAAAATCCGGGGAAAAATAATGGATAAGAATTTTAGAAAATGCTTTGTTGGGATCGTGAACTTCTATATATGTAATATCTTTACGGGTTTTGTTAAAACCCGGCTTTACCAGGATTGCGGAAGCTTTGGTCTCAGGAAAATATTTTTCATATGCGGGAAGATATAAAAATGTAAGTTCGCCGGGGTTAGCTTCTTCAATTTTTGCAAGATTTGTAATTTTTATGTTTTCGTTGCCGGTTATTTTTCCGCCAATAAGTCCGGCAATTTCTGTAAGATTAATTATCATGTTCCTTTACTGTTGAAGTTTTAATTTTTCCATTACTAAGGATGTAACGTCATATTTATCTTTTGCAAATAATAAGACAACTGCATTGCTCCTGTCAAATACAAAATCCAGTTCTTCATCTTTTGCAACTTCCTGAATTGCAGTAAAAATTTTGTTCTGAACCGGCTTCATCAGGTCTTCCTGCTGTTTGAATAACTCGCCGTTAGCGCCAAATTTTTTATCACGGTAATCAGATATTTGCTGGTCAAGCTTTTTTATCTGGTCTTCAAGATCAGCCCGGGTTTGTTCGGACATAAGCAGTTTACGCTTATCGTAATCATCCTGTTTCGTTTTTTTCTGGTCTTCCATCTTTTTCAGCTCGCCCTGCCAATCCCTTATAACTGCGTCAAGCTTTTGCCTAGCATCCTGGGCATCAGGAAGTTTGCTCAGAATTGTTTTGGAATCGACAAATCCGATTTTTAACTGGCTGTAAGAAAAACCGCTGAAAATAAATATATATAATAATACGGATAAAACTATTTTTTTCATATTAACTCCTTAATATGATGTAATTACTAATAGAATGATTTTAAAGATTGTATAAAGAATAATTTTATCCCTCAATATTTGTTATCATTCAAGAGAATTCAACACTTTAAAATATAATCACTCTTTCCGAAGAAAGTTTTAGGAAATAATCTCTTTTATAAAAGCCAGAGAGATATGAGTGAAAAAACTTTATTTGCCGCTTGTTTTAAGATAGTCAAGCACTTTATAAGTCAAGTCTGAAGCAGCATCAGCATATAGCAGAACTGCATCGCCTGCTTTATCAAAGACAAACTTAACATCTTCTTTTTGCGCTACTTCTTTAATAGCTTTATAAATTTTGCTTTTTACCGGACCGAATATTTCATCCTGTTTCTTATAAATTTCACCGGTTCCCTGAGCAAACTTTACTCTATTGTAACTAACTACTTCGTTTTCCTGACTAACCAATTTTTGCTGTGCAGTCTGTTTCTCTTTTTCGGGCATTGTATTAGCCTTTTTCTGGTAGTCTGCCAATGCCTGCTGGTAATCTGCCCTTATACTGTCAAGGTGAGCAGACCATGAACTTGAAAGAGCTTCCAGGTCTCCCTGCGCTTTAATAGCATCTGGGAACTGAGAAAGTATAACCTGAGAGTCTACATAGCCAAGCTTTTGAGTTTGGGCAGACATGAAAGCAGAACATGCAAAAAAGAATAATATTATAACAAAATATTTTTTCACGCTAAAATCACCTTTCATTCAATTAAATAATATTTAGAATCCTTTGCCAAATTGGAAATGGAACAACCATGCAGGATTATTTCCATTAACTTCTTTCCTGTCAAATCCCCAGCCAAGGTCGAAGCCAATTAATCCTATCGGATTTATCATAATTCTTGCACCTACACCTGCCGAGCGCATCAGGTGAAATGGATCCGCATGTTGAAGATCCAGATAAACGTTACCGGCTTCCGCAAATGTTAAAAGATATAACGGTACCGGTTCAAGTGTAACTGCAACACGAAGCTCGGTTGTATACCTTATTGCAACGTCGCCGCCTCGCGTTGGCCCAATTGACCTGTCGTCATATCCTCTAAGCGGAACAGTGGCAATTACAAGGCCGTTGCCGCCCATAAAAAAGCGTTCAAATGGATTTATATGATTTGTTGTATATTGGTCCAACTCATGTATATAATCCAGTTCAGCAGCAGTATACCAGGTTAATCTGTTGGTATTAAATAACTGTTTGTACCATTCAGACAAGAAGCTTATTTTATAATAATTAAGATCTCCCGGCAGCAGCACGCTTCCAGAAAGCTGTGCGTCAAGTGAAATGCTTGAACCTGTTGAAGGGAAAACAGGATTATCAATATTCTTCCTGCTGATTGTTGCACCAACCGTATACTGATGCGATATACCATCAGGATAAACACCTGCACCATCAAGAATATCATTATATTGATACCTGAACATACCCTGAATATAGAAATAATCGTCAGGCCATCTTAACCTGCGGCCTACTTTAACACTTGCACCTGCCTGGCTCATGTCGTAATAATATTGCTGCCTGGTATCAAAAATCTCAAACCCAACCATTGTCGGCGAGTCCATAAACCATGGCTCGGTAAATCCAAGAGTGAAAGTACGGTAGATATTACTTACGCCGAATTGCCAGCTAAAACTTAAAATCTGTCCGCAGCCTAAAGAGAAGGGATGATCCAATGCAAAATTTGAAAGCGTAATACCCATAGATCCGCTGAACCCGTAACTTCCGCTGTAACCGACTGACGCATTCAGATAATCGCTTGATTTTTCTTCGACATTAAAAGTTACATTTACTGTACTGTCATTTTTAAGAGAAGTATTTATACCATCTGCACCATATAACTTTTCAGTATTAAAATACTTTAAGTTGGCTAGCTGCTGTATACTTCTTAACAACAATGCCCTGTTAAAAAATTCTCCCGGTATTGTGTATAGTTCGCGGCGGATTACTTTTTCCTTTGTTTTATCATTCCCTGCAATGGTAACTTTTCCTATCCTGAATTGATTATGTTCATCTATATGAATATTTACATCCATAGAATCCGAACCGGCTTTCACTTCTGTCTGCTTAATATTAAACATAAGGTAGCCCATATCAAGATATAAAGCTGCAACATCGGACTGGTCTTTATTTCCGTGCAGGTTTTGCCCGAATTTTTCATAATCGTATACATCGCCTTTTTTAAAACCAAGACGTTCATTTAAATACTTATCCGGAAAAACCGTGCTGCCTTCCCATGTAATATTTCTTAAGAAATACTGGTTGCCCTCATAAACATTAATTAATACAGTAAGGTCTTTGTTGTTATTGGAATAAATCAGAGAATCAGACACAACCTGGGCATCTCTGTAGCCGTTTCTCTGATAAAAAGTTGTAAGCAATTTTTTATCATCTTCAAATTTCTGAGGATCAAATTCTGCGCTGCTCCAAAACTTCCACCACTTAGCTTCCGAAGTATTATCAAGCGCTCCCTTTAGCTTGCCTTCATCAAAAGCTTTATTCCCCTGAAACACGATATGGCGGACTTTAACTTTCTGGTTCTCATTTATTTTTACAACCAGTAATATTCTGTCTTTAATTTTATCAATGAGATTTATATAAGAATTCTCGTTTACATCATACTTAACCGTATAAACATCGCTTGAGTCTTTTTCATTTCTCCATTTAACTTCAATATCATTTTTTGTTGTATCGGCAGTAGTATAGATAAAATTTAAAAAGTTGATTTCGGCATTCAGGTAGCCGTCTTTTTCATATAATTTCAGGATATCGTTTTTAATCTTATTTACTTCCTGCGGTTTTAATATTTGCCCGCGCTGAAGATCGATCTTTGCCTGAAGGTCACTGTTGCTTTCGGCATCATTGCCAATAAAAACATTTTTCTCAAACCGTGGGAATTCTTTTACTTTTATAAGAAGGAAAACACCGTCGACCAGCTGCTTATCAATATAGATATTTATATCGGAGAATAAGTTTAACGACCATAACTGTTTTATGCCGTTCATTATATTCTGATCGGCCTGCAACTGGATTTCATCACCTATTTTAAGCCCGCTGCTTGAAATAATAGTTGCAGCATCCGCTGTTTTATTGCCTTCAACCGTAATACCAAGTATTTTGTAGCTTACAGGAGCATTCTGCGCTAAAGCAGAAAAAGAGACACATAATAATAATGGTAATAAATATTTAAACTGTTTCTTTAGGAAGGGATGAAACATTCTTTAAGCCTTTTTCTTTCATATTTAGTTGTTCGCTGACTCTTCCAAATCGGCGTTCCCTTTTTTGAAAACTCCTTATAGCCTCATAAAGGTGCTTGCGGTTAAAACCCGGCCAATGTACATCTGAAACATAAAATTCAGTATATGCGATTTGCCAGAGCATAAAATTACTTATTCTAAATTCACCGCTTGTTCTTATCAAGAGATCCGGATCAGGAAAATCTTTAGTAGTTAAATTTTCTGAAATTACTTTTTCATTTATATCTTCAAGCGAAAGCTTACCTTCGCATACACTGCGTGTTAAACTCTTAACGGCCTCCAATATTTCCCATCTGCCGCCGTAACTAAGGGCTAAGTTAAGAGTCATTTTCTTATTATTTTTTGTTTTTTCTATAGCGTCTTCGAGCTCTTTTTGGACCTCTTTAGGCAAAGATTTGACATCACCAATGGTGGTTAGACGCACATCATTCTGTATTAGTTCATAACATCTGTCTTTAACGCTTTTTACAAGCAAACGCATTAAAGTTGATACTTCATCTTTTGGTCTTTTCCAGTTTTCAGTGGAAAAAGTGAAAAGAGTAAGATATTTTACACCAAGATCAGAACATGCTTGTGTAATTTCCCTTACCGAATCGACGCCTTTTTTATGGCCAGCTACCCGTGGCAGCCCTCTTTTTCTGGCCCATCTGCCGTTCCCATCCATAATTATAGCAATATGAGTGGGAATTTCACCCGAATTTCTTAACTCTTCTTGTATTTTTGCATCGGATTCCGATTGCTTCTTACCCAAATTTATCCTCAAAAATGATAAAGCGTGTAAAATTAAACTTATGATTCTTTAATGTCAAGGTAAGTAATTATTGACCAAATAACCTTAATTTCAAGTAAAACCATAACTCTAACTATTAAAATTAGCATTCTGGAGAATATTAGGAAAGGTAAAAAACAAAGGCATTTAAATGAATCGAATATCATTAGTTGACAATTTTTAAAAAATTAAGGTTTTTAGAGAATTGATAAGTAACAAAACGGGCCAATTAATGGTTAAAACAAGCTTAAATTTAATGTCTGAATGGATTATTCGCCGGACAGCCTTGCATAACTTACTGTCCGGCGTTTAATTACATTTTAATAAAATATTACACTAACTTAAAATTTTGTCCTACGAAAACAGCACATTCCCTTTTTCCCTGCTGCTTCTTCTCTGAACTGCCGCCTTTTCGCTAATAGGAAACAAACGGATATTTTTTCTTGCTTCGGGTTCCAGTTTTTCAACTATTATCTTGGCATTTGCAAAAAGCCCGGAAGGAACGCCGATAAACAAAAGCACTTTTTTGTTTGTGTACTTAGTCTGCCTTGTTGCAAGAAAATTCAGCCTGTCTATTATTAAGTTATCGTCAATATCTTCATTTGTTAACGTAACCCCAAGGGCATAATTATTTTTATACTTAGCAACTATATCAACGTCAAACCTGCCGATTTTTGAAGGCTCCGGCAGATAAGTTCCGAACTTCCTGCTGACAGTTAAATAACCCCTTTTCCAGAATTGCTCTACAAGCAAATCTATTGTTCTTCTTTTCATTAATTCAAGCATAATAACCTCCTCAGTATCAAACCGCTTTAGACAGTATTGGGATAATCGGCGAGAACTTTGCTTCTTTTATTATTTTGATATTAGCTATTTTTTTGTATTCGAATTTCTTTACTTCGCAAGAATTAAAAGCTCTGCCGTAAATAACTTTTTTACCGTTCTTTTCCCTTGTTATATAATAAGGGTCAAGCAGAACCTCATTAAGGCCGTACAAAAAGCTTACTTTGTTACGATTGTGTATTGCTGACGAAAATATTTCTGTTTTCATATTTACTCCGTTTTTACAAGGTTTAATTAAACCACCTTACAACACCAACAACTTTACCGGCAAGTTTAAATTCTTCGTTATTTAATATTTCTATCGGCTGATATAATTCATTCTGCGGAATCAATCTTATTTTGCCGTTTTTATTTTCATAAGTTTTTACGGTAGCTTCATCGTTTATAAGGGCTACTACGATATCTCCGTTAGAGGCCGCTCTCTTTGATGAAACTATTACCACATCTCCTTCAAAAATTCCTGCGTTTATCATACTGTCGCCTTTAACCTTCAGCGCAAAACAATCATCGGACATTTTTGAGAATGATGAATCTATAACTATGCTGCCGTCTATATTTTCTTCCGCCAGTATCGGGGAGCCTGCAGCAACGCGTCCAACGACCGGTATTTTCTTAAAGCCGTGATCCTTTTCAATCTGAAACAGGTTCACTTTATTATCATTATCGTCATCTTTTTGAAAAGATATACCCCTGCTTGCATTGCTTTCGATATTCAGGTAGCCTTTTTTAACAAGAGCATCAAGGTGGCGCTTTACGCCGAATGTAGAGGAAATATCAAATTTCTTTCCGATTTCTCTTAAAGTCGGGGGATACCCCGTTTCGGAACGGAACTGCTTAATGAAGTTCAGAATTTCTTCCTGCCTGTCTGTAAGCTGATCTTTCATAATTTGTTTCCTTTATTAGTGCTCATTTGTTTACTACTCAAATATAGTGCTCATATGAGCACTTGTCAAGATCTATTTTAAAAATATTTTTGGATGTGTGACGGATGGACATTGGAACTATTCCCTCACTCTTTTGGGGGGACTATCAATATTATAGATTATTTCAATATCCTAAAGTTTCTATAAGTTGAAATGTAATTTGAGAAAGACAAATTCGAGAAGACATAATCTTTCGTAACAAACGTTTAATAATCCAATCATTAACGATTAATGTGCGTTTAACGGTATTTAATTCGCCGGTTAATTTTTAAATATCAGCTTATCTAAATAAAAATTCTATGTCATTTTAAATCGTTATTTACAGTGACATTTAAAGTTACATCCGTTATCCACTCACTTCTATATAAGATGCAAATACATAAATAGTTACTTTAGTGATTGTTAATAACTTTTAATTTTTAAAGTGACATAAAATGAAGTGTAAAAGTTGATTTGTGCAGATTTTTATATTCTTAATTTACTGACTGACCTTTTCCAGATTTAAGCATGTGAAAATTATTTAAAGTAGTTTTGAATTACTATATTATGGATAAATAAAAGTGAGATAATTAATTATTTTCAATTTCTTTTATCTCATTTTTAAAAAGAGTATAGATTCTTTTTAATATCATTAATACAGTAAGAAGGAAAAGACTTAATATAAAATAAATATACCAATGAATAACTAATCTTATAAAACAGTTATTTATAAAAGTACACAACACCATTATAATTGCAAAAATTGAAAGAAGTATAGCAAAAGATATATTAGAAATAAGTTGCTCTAAAATATTATTCTTTATTTTTTTTGTAGAATCTCTTTTAATTATATCAAATAAAATAATAATAACATTAAATAATAAACCAAGTAGAATAGCTAAAGCAGTAATAATAATATTGATTACATTTACATCTAAATAGACTTTAAGAAATAACAGAAGGGTACTAATAAAAATCGGTAAAAGTAAAAATGTTATACAATCATCAAGTCCAGGCCTTTTTTTATTATCATTAACTAGAGTTTCTATATGATCATTAATGATTTGTGTTATATTTATTTTTTCAAATATCATCATAATTAAGCATATATCTCTTCATATAAATCATTCATTAGCTTTTTAGAAATCGTATCAATGCTTTCAAAAATTGGATGTCTATCTTTACCTTTTTCTACTTCACGATCAATATCATAATATGGCCTTATTTCTCCTGTAGCAGACAAATCTATTGTTCTGGTAGTGCCATTTAATTTTGTTTTAATAATAGTATCATATTCACCTTCAAAGCCCAAATTATTTAATGCTTGTAAATCAAAAAATTTCGTATTACCATCAGACATGAATTTCTGAACCCTATCCCTAAGTGGTAAAAATTTATTTTTCCCCTGGGCCGAAAACTTAATTTCGGCAACAATTGAATCCTCTTTGTGATTCTTTAGCCCTAACTTACTTGCTATATCTGCCGGCATATTGTATTTTCTTAGTGCTATTTCTCTAATTCCACCTTTTTCAATAAAAGTATTAGCTAAATCTTTAGAGACTAAAGTGTTAAATTCTACGGTTATATCCTCAGCGATATTTTTTATATATTCTTCAAAATGCCTTCTAAAGATAGTATGAATTCCGTGAATGCCTGTTCTCTGTAGAATTAAAATTGCTTTATCATGATTTTCAGGAATTTTAACTAAAAAGTAAAATGGCATGCTATCTGTATCAGTTACTTGTTTATGATATTTTTCTGCACCAGTTATAGTATCTTTAATATCGCTTTCAATACCATATTCACCGCACTCAATTATACCACTTAATACCCTTCCTTGAATATCTTTATGAAGTTTTATCGAGCTAAATTGTAAAGTCTTTGTTTGATCATTATCTACTATCAACTTAGTATTGAATTTATTAAAATAATCAATAAAAATATTGAATAGGTCTCCGCCATTAATGTCGTTTAGTAATAAATAATTGCCCTCTCTTAAGTGTCTAATCCTAAGAGTGTAACACTCTAGTCGTATATTATTAGCCATTTATATATCCCCGATATTTATAATTGATTTTGAAGCTCTTTTCGATGTTTCCAATCTTCATTTATAGTTAAAGTTTCGGCTATTCTTTCTTTTGTGGTTAAAATTAACTTATAATAAAAATCGATTAAAGAGCCTGTAAACATTAACATCCAATCTTCTCTATTTTGTTCTCTGATAATAATTTCATTAGCCTTTTTAATTTGTATTTGGCCTGTACCTAGTGCACCAAATCCCAAACTGTCTATTGAAATATATTCTATTGGTATAAATTTGACACTTGAAACAAAATCTGTTTTTCTACTTTTATAGTAATCAATTAATAAAATTATGAAATAGTTCCTATTATCAATATAGAGATTGAACAAACGCTTTACAGAAGTTAAATTTGGTCTGCTCATTTTTTTATCCATGCAATGTGTGACAACATTAATAAAATAGTGGTTATCTTCTGCATCAATAAATTCAAAGTTTGCTATTGATTTACCGCTGTGAGTATATTTAAATTCTTTGGATAATTCATTAAGATATGATTCGATAACGCTAGATAATATTTCTGGTATTTTATCTCCTATCGTTCTAACCGTTTCCGTAATTCCGATGTCTTCTAGGTTAAGGCTATTAAGATAGTCTTTTATTTTCCTTTCAACAGGAAGGAATTTTTGATTATTAAGTATATCATTACCCATTTTTTCCCCGATCTATTATTTATATTTTAGAATTCCTATCTAGAAATATACCGTCTTCATAGCCTTGAATATTTTTATTATTTTCAGCGATATTCAATCGTTTTAAAGCATATAGGCAATATTCCTCATCCAATTCTACCATTACGAATTTTCTATTCAACTTTTTTGCAACTACCCCTGTAGTCCCGACGCCCGAAAAAGGGTCAAAAACAATTTCACCTTCTTTAGAACTTGCTAAAATAATTCTAGCTAATAACTTTTCAGGCTTTTGAGTTATGTGAGGCGTATTTTCTGGCATTGACCAGAAAGGCATAGTTATATCGCCCCAAATATTCGAAGGATAGGTTAATCTAAATTTACCATCAGTCTCAATATTCCAATCTTTGGGTTTACCATTTTCAGTATATGGTGCAATTACTCTCTTCTTTAGTTTAACTGCATTTGGATTAAAATAGTATTTCTTTGATTGAGAACAAAACCAAATATCTTCTGAATTATTTTTCCAAGATTTTAAGGAACCTCTTCCTTTTTCTCTTTCAAACGTTATTCTATTCAGCAAATTAAAATGAGTGTCACATATTCTTTGAAGAGTTGAAGAAGTTCTCCAATCTCCACATATGTATATAGAAGCTGTAGGTTTTAATATTTTCTTTAATGGTATTATCCAAGATTCGACCCATTTGAAATAACCTTCATCTGACATTTTTTGAAATTTATTACCATTAAAATTTTTACTTAAATTGTATGGCGGGTCAATAAACAGAAGATCAACAAAAGATTCAGGCAAGTATTCGAATACTTGGTTAAGGTCTTGATTTATTACACGATTAATTAACTGGCTTACATTTATTTTTTTATTAACATTTAGCAATTCATTTCTGAAAATGTTAATCTCTTCTTTATTCAGAGTTATAGTTCTATTGTTTTTAGCTGTTATATTTTGAGGCATCGATAATTATTATTTAAATTATACTAATGATAACTTACGTTATATAATAACTTCAGTCAATAATTTTTAATAAAAAGATTTTATTCAAGTAGTTCGAATTTTAAATATTTCATTCAAACAACTCATAATTCGAAGAGCGGCTTTTTTCATTACCAAAATTCTCCCCGCTTAATTCCTCTCTCCAGTTGTATATTGCTTGTTTGAGACTTCAAGTATGCGCGCGGCATCATTATTGTTTACATTCCTGTTCTTTAATGCCATTACTGAGGAGCTGCTAAAGTAAATCCCAGATTTGCCGAAGTGGTTTAAGAGTTTCAGATAGTTATCATGGCCGATTATACCGATTACTATATGTTGATCGTGGTTAGTTTCATAGGTATTTCTCAGACTGATATGTATATGCTGCTGTAAATGACTTTTCAGGATCAAGGATTTATATGGATAGCATTTTATTATGTAGGTAATAAACATT
>JARLHB010000520.1 GCA_031292465.1 Ignavibacteriaceae bacterium | reverse complement strand
TGCGGATAAACATGATTTACCAGGCCAATTCTATGGGCTTCATAAGCATCAATCATGTCGGCAGATAATATCATTTCCATTGCCCTTCCGGAATTAACCAATCGTGCAAGCCTTTGCGTACCGCCAAATCCCGGTATGGTACCTAAATTAACTTCAGGCTGGCCAAATTTTGCATTCTCCGATGCAATTCTGATATGGCAAGCAAGAGCAAGCTCGCATCCGCCGCCAAGTGCAAAACCGTTAACTGCGGCAATAACAGGTTTTTCTAAATTTTCAATCAAATTAAACACTGCCTGCCCCTGTCCGGCAAATTCCTTCCCTTTTACTTCATCAAGATAATTTAATTCGGATATATCGGCGCCGGCAACAAAAGCTTTCTCACCTGCACCGGTCAGAACGACTGCACGTATTTTTTCATTCGCATTTAATGCTGAAAAAATTTCTTTTAACTCTTCAATAGTAATCTTATTTAGTGCATTCAGTTTATCCGGACGGTTTATTGTAACAATTGCAATCTTACCATTGACGTTTAATAAAACATTTTTATATGTCATAATTCACCGTCTTATAAACTGATATAAAGAGGAAGCCTTACTTTTAAATCGGCAGAAATATACTGGTTGTTCTGTAGATAATTATAAGAAACCATTATTTCAAGCATAAACATCGAGAAACCCGCCCCGGCACTAAACCCTAATTTGGAAATATCTTCAAGATTATTGCTTTTGCCCGACGCAGGTTTAAACTGATGTAATTTTTGCATGTATTCATAATTTGCACTGAACTCTACTACCGGCATAAAAAGGACAATATTTTCTACAAGCGGCGGGAAATAATATTTCGCACCAAGGCTTATAGGTAGTGAATTTGTTGAAAAATTCGAATAATCCGTTGACTCATAATATGACTGAGCTCCCGGATACTGGTCAAACCCTATTTTCCCGAATAAAAACACAGGAAAGAATTCATTATCAGAATAATCAATTTCCACATCAAAGCCGTAACCAATATCGGTAGAGCTTGCAAAGCTGCTTACAGGCAGCCTGGGTCCAACACCAACCGAAATAAATACCCCTCTGGCTTTATCTATTGGAACTTTCTGAGCAAATACGGCGCTAAAGCCTATTATTAATATAATTATTAGTTTCTTCATTCGTGTTTTATTAAACGTTAATCATCTGCTGTACAAAATTAATATTTCTTTTAATCAATATCAGGTTTCGTTTTTCTATTTATCACTGAGAACACAATAAAAACAAAAGTAATAGCCAACTGTATAGGCAGTAAGTACTGGTGTATATTTTTACTTACGTCAAAAAAACCGTCCCATGAATTATATTTTGACGCGCATAACAAATGAATCATTGTTGGTGAACTGCTGCCGAAAGCCAAAATGTTGCCCCATATAATTGTAAAAATAATAATGGAATACCAATAAACATTTTGAAAATATTTTAATATCAAAACGGCAGATGCTATAATAAATAAGAAAGAAATTATGCCGGTGAAATCAGGTGCCGATTTATCTAAAGGAATAAAAGCAAATATAAAACAAGACATTGCTGTTAAAAATAAATAGAATAAATTAAACTTTAATGCCGGCTGAATGACGACTAAAAACAATCCGAACAATAATAATTGCGGAAGATTCCAGATAATATAAATTGGATAATCTATAATAGAGGATAATCCGAATTCATAAAAATAATCCGGGTCGCCAATCTCTATTTGTTTAAATACGTAAAGAGATGCAAGCATTATAATTAGCGGCAGAAATATCCAGCCGAGAGGCTGAAAAGTTTTATTATACGGCGGATGCACAAGTGAATTCTTTAAAATACCAAGCCGTGAATTACTATAGACAATAATGAAAGGTAAAACCAAACTGATATAAAAACGAAAGCCTGCAAAAATAATATATGCATCAAATCCATAATATTTTAATAACAATCCCCCGGTATTAACAATTAAGACTGATAAAATTATTAATGTAATTTTTACCTTGTTATCCACAAACTCTCACTCCTGTTTTCCCTTAAATATCTTATCTCTATATCCTTCCGGGGCAGAAGGATATTTTATTCCTTTCTTTATAATATCAGTCCCCGCACCATATTTATAAACAAGCTTTCCTCCAAGTTCCCCGGTCTTATAAATAAAAAATACTCCTATTAAGGATAATAACACAAACAAATATCTTACCCTGCCTGAAAATCTTTTTCTTACCACTACAAATGTACGCAGTACCAAAAGCCCTGCAAAATACCAAAGTGTAAAGTTTGCATAATCTATATGCTCGCCTATGGCGCCTGCGGGCACAATAATATTAATTTTATTCATCTTTTGGATAGCATCTGCGGCTGAATTACCGGTTAAAACTGCGGCTATTGCTCCCAGTATTCCCAGGAATAAAACCAGATAAGCTGATTTTGAAAAAAAATCTTTCTTTAATACTACCCCTATAATTTCCAGCAAGGCATAAATTGCTAAAAGCGCTATAGGAAAATGAACAACTTTTGGATGCAGTTGAGAAAGAAATTCCATTTTTATTCCTGAAATTATGTCTTTTGAGCAGCTTTAATATTTATTTGTTACAAAACTGCAAAGGTTATTTAGAAATCAATACTTAACTTTATATAGGAATAATCCTTTTGCCGGCACAGCTTCACCTGCGCTTTCTCTGTCTTGCGCAGATAGTATATCCTCAATATATTTTCCATCAGCACGTTCTTTTGATGCCCTAAGCAGCGTGCCGGCTATAGTTCTTACCATTCCGTGTAAAAATCTGTCTGCCTCAATATAGAATATCTTCAACCCGTTTGTTGCCTTCCACCGGGCATCATAAACATTACAAACTTTATTTACTGTTTCGGTGTTTTTCCTGGCAAACGAAGTAAAATTCTTTTTCCCAAGAAATGTTTTGCAAATTTTATTTAAATAATCACAGTCCAATGCTTCATGGTAATAATAAGAATATTTTTGATAAAATGGTGATTTGAAATTTGAGAATAAGTACACATAGCTTCTGCGTTTAGCACTAAATCTTGCATTAAATTCTTCATCAATTTTATTCATTTCAAGAATAGAAATGTCAAAGGGTAAAACAGCATTAAGTGAATATTTGAATTTATATATGTCAATTTCATCTTCTATCTTAAAACTTGCAGCCTGTCCAAGAGCATGTACGCCTGAATCAGTTCTCCCTGAACCAATTAAATTTACTTTACGGCCTGTAATAACCTCTATTTTATCAGTAATTACCTGCTGTACAGTCGGGGCATTATTTTGAATTTGCCAGCCGCAATACTCCGTTCCGTCATATTGAATGATAAGTTTGTAATTATTCAATTTTGTCTAAAATAAATTATTTGTTTAACAAATTTAACCAAAATTAGTGTCCTTACCTGTAATTACATTCATAAAATGCATTATTTCAAATAATAAGTCGAATTATTATAATAGTTTTTGCAAATGTATGCAACAAATAGTTTTTTCTTATGAAGAGATGCCTAATTTCATTTATACAATTAAAAAAGGCTAAGGAATTTAATGTATTAATGTTGTAAATTAATATAATTATTAGAAATTAAGCGGGGGTGAGTCTTTTTAGGCACCAATTTCGCTTTCTCTTAAAAGAAAATTTTTAAGATATTCATTTGTAGTATATTTTTAAGATAACAGTTGTTTCATAAAATACCTGTTATTCAAAAGAAATGATTACTATTTAAGAAGGCAAGGCAGAAGTTATTATTATTAACCCGTTGTTCGAAATAGAAAATAAGAGATATTCTTTTGCAAAATAATATATTATCGTAATTTTTAGCCCCGGCAGGGGCGGAATGCTTGTAGTACAAATGCAAAACTAAAAATATTAAAACACCAGAGGGGTGACATGGTGTGCTGTACCATGCCGCATCTATGATGCTCTTTGACTTTAACTGGACATAATTAAGCTACAAGCAT
>JARLHB010000519.1 GCA_031292465.1 Ignavibacteriaceae bacterium | reverse complement strand
GAACCAAAGCCCTGCGTTTTATGCATGCTTCTGCTTTCTGCGGCTATTTCTGTGTAAGATTTGCCAAGAAGCGGATTATAAACCCCAACATCAGCTTTCAATAGTTTTGAAATATCCGCATTACTTTTTTCCAGTGCGGGCAGCCAGGCATTCCATAAAATTCTTTTCGGCTGCCATGGCTTTACATATTGCAGCTGATCTTCAAATGCAGTAGGATCACCGACAAGCCTGAAAGCTTCTGCAGCCAGCATCTCCGATGCGGTATGATTGCCGTGTCCGTCTTCCTTTGTACCGTGGAATCTTGTTATAATTACATCAGGCCGGAAATTTCTAATTACCCAGACTATATCCGACAGGATCTTTTGTTTTTCCCAAAACTTAAGGGTTTCATCTGCTGATTTGGAGAAACCGAAGTCAATTGCTCTTGAAAAAAATTGTTCGGCGCCGTCAACCCGCCTGGCGGCAAGAAGTTCCTGAGTTCTTACAACCCCCAAAAGGTCGCCCTGTTCGGGGCCTATAAGATTCTGTCCGCCGTCCCCCCGCGTTAATGATAAATACCCGGTCCTTAACAGCCTGCCTTTTGCAAACCAGGCGAGCAATGCGTTGTTTTCATCATCCGGATGAGCGGCAATGTATAAAACGCTGCCAAGAGTGTTCAATTTATGAAGCGCAAGTTTTAGTTCGGAAGAATTCATTACTGCGTTTGTCTGCCGGTAGTCTGGACTTGTCTGCGCTGAAATCTGGTTTGAAATACAGATAAATAAAATAATAAACGCTATAGTTTTTAAAGGAAATTTGAATTTTGTCACTGTAGGATCGCTCTGTCTTTTTGTTTCAACTATGAATAATTCTATAAGGAATTATAGATCTCACTATCAATTATACTATGGAAAATATTAAATTTAAAGGAATTTGGAACGCTGGAGTGTTAGGATTTTGCTAAATCACAGATTGGTCATCAATAAGATAGTTGTACTTTTACTAATGGATGGTAGTAGTTTGTAATTTATTCTACTTTAAATTTTTGAAGATTTTTTGAATATTTAGCGTAACCCAGGCAAAATAAACAGGCGATTCTAAAACTGTTTTTAGAAACATTACTATTTGAATTAAAAAATCAATTGGATAGATTTGTTACAAATAATGGAGAGAAAATGAAAAAGGAGATTATAAGTAAATTACATTCTGATTTTGAGCGAATGGTTCACCTTGAAATCGAAACAGGAACAGAGTTCTGGCTAGCCAGAGAAGTTCAAAATTTGCTGGGATATGCTGAATGGAGGAACTTTTCAAATACAATCAGCAAGGCTAAAGAAGCATGCAAAAATGCTCAAAATGATCCCAAAGACCATTTTGTTGATATCAACAAAATGGTTAGGCTAGGCAGTGGTGCAGAAAGAACAATAGATGATATTGCCTTAACAAGGTATGCATGTTATTTAATAGCACAAAACGGAGATCCGGCTAAAGATCAAATTGCTTTTGCTCAATCTTATTTTGCAGTTCAAACTCGGAAACAGGAAATTATTGAAGAAAGAATAATTGAATTAGAAAGAATAACTGCCAGAAAAAAATTATCTCAATCTGAAAAAGAACTTTCGGGAATTATTTTTGAGAGGCTACAAGATAATCAAAGCTTTGCAATTATAAGAAGCAAAGGAGATAAAGCGCTTTTCGGCGGGTTAAATACACATGAAGTAAAATATAAAATGAATATTCCTGATAAACGGCCATTAGCGGATTTTTTGCCAACTATAACAATAAAGGCTAAAGATTTTGCCAATGAGATAACAAATTTTAATATTAAGAGGGATGACTTAATAACTGAAAATCAAATTACAAATGAACATGTTAAGAACAATACAGATGTGAGAAATCTGCTTGTGGAAAGGAATATAAAGCCTGAGGAACTTCCACCCGAAGAAGATATCAAGAAAGTAGAAAGAAGATTAGAATCAGAAACAAAAACAATATTGAAGAAGCCGAAGAATAAATAATAATTTACTTATAAAATTTAGACACTACCCAAAATTTTGCATACAGTTGGTTTCCTATAAAATGATTATATTTACGTTTAGGAATTTTTTTAATAACAAATTCAAAGCGTTACTCAATTTTGGTTGAGATTCAAAACATAAAAGTTGGCGAAAACAGGCCTTTTGTACTGATTGCAGGCCCCTGCGTTATTGAGGGGGAAGAAATAATATTAAACACTGCATCGGCAATAAAAACAATTACTTCAAAACTTAATATCCCTTACGTCTTTAAATCGAGCTATAAAAAGGCAAACCGGACAAACTTAAACTCCTTTACCGGGATAGGCGATGAAGAAGCGCTGAAAATTCTGGCTAAAGTTAAGAACGAACTGGGATTGCCAATACTTACAGACGTGCATACAATTGAGGATGTTAGAAAAGCTGCAAAAGTAGCTGATGTACTCCAGATTCCGGCATTCCTTTCAAGGCAGACTGATTTGTTAATAGCAGCCGGGAAATCGGGTAAAGTTGTTAATGTAAAAAAAGGGCAGTTCCTTGCGCCTGAAGATATGAAGCAGGTTGCCGAAAAGATTGCTGCTACAGGTAATAATAATATTATGCTGACAGAAAGAGGCACAACTTTCGGTTATCATAATCTTGTTGTTGATATGCGCTCTTTTGTAATTATGCGCGAATTCGGCTACCCGGTTGTTATGGATGCTACGCATTCCGTTCAACTGCCGAGCAAGGGGAATATAAGCGGCGGCGAGCCTAAGTTTATTAAACCTCTTGCGCGTGCTGCGGTTGCTGTAGGTATTGATGCTTTGTTTTTGGAAGTGCACCCGAATCCCAAAGAAGCCCTAAGTGATGCTGCAAGCCAGTTGCCTCTTGACGAGCTGGAAGAACTTCTGATTGAAGTAAAAGCTATAGATGAATTTGTTAAGCATTTAAAATAGATAAAAAATTTTGAGGATGATTTTGACGGTAGATGAGATTATAGAGAAGGGGAGAGATGTAATAAAAATTGAAGCGGAAGCAGTTGCAAATCTTATGGGCAGCATAAATAAGGATTTTGCAGAAGCTGTGAATGTAATTTATAACTGTAAAGGCAGGGTCGTTTTTACAGGGATGGGAAAATCCGGTTTAATAGCACGAAAAATTGTATCAACATTAAACTCAACCGGAACCGCAACCATTTTCCTTCATCCTACCGATGCGCTGCATGGGGATCTGGGTATGGTTAGAAAAGAAGATGTAGTTATCCTGATTTCAAAAAGCGGTAATACTGAAGAAATTGTTAATCTTTTGCCGCTTCTAAAAAGGATAAATGTTCCATTGATTGCTATGTGCGGCCAGGAAGACTCAAAGCTTAGCAAAGACTGCGATATATTTTTGAATATAAGTGTAAAAGAAGAAGCCTGTCCTTATGATCTGGCTCCGACCGCCTCAACAACTGCCACGCTGGCTATGGGCGATGCGCTCTCTATTGCTCTTTTGCAGGTACGCGGCTTTACTGCGGAAGATTTTGCATTCCTTCATCCCGGCGGAAGCCTGGGCAAGCGCCTTTCTCTTGAAATAAAAGAAATAATGATTAAAGGCAATGATATTCCAACAGTGCATGAAGACACTTCAATTAAAGATGTTATTTTAGAGATTACATCCAAGAGGCTTGGAACTACAACTGTTGTTGATAAGAACGGCCTGTTAACCGGAGTAATAACCGACGGAGATTTAAGAAGGCTTCTTGAACGTACACTTGATATTAAGGACCTTGTTGCTAAAGATATTATGACTAAAAACCCGAAGGTTATGAAAGGGGATTATCTTGCCTCGTTTGCTTTACAGCAGATGGAAAATTTTAAAATTACGGCTATGATAATTATTGATGATGAAAATAAACCTGTTGGCTTAATCCACCTTCATGATTTAGTAAATCTCGGTCTTCGTCAAAGATGAAATTCTTATGCCCATTAATGCTTGTTCTTCTTTTAGCAGGATGCGGAGAAGAAAAAGTTAAACCTTCCGTAAATGTTTCCATAAATGAATCTAAAATTACTGCGGAAGGCTGGAATGAAAACGTAGCTTTCAGCGATTCCGGTAAAACCAAGGCTGTATTATTTTATAATCATCTTATTAAATATGAGCAGCCGCAGGAAACTATGCTGGATACTATAAAGGTTAATTTTTATAACCTGCTTGGACAGATATCATCTAACTTAACGGCGAATAAAGGCAGGGTTGATGATATTACAAACGACCTTTATGCAATAGACAGCGTTGTAGCTGTTAACGACAGCGGCGTTACATTGAGAACGCAGGAATTAATGTGGAGGAATAAGGACAGAAAAGTAGTTACCGATAAATTTGTTACTATTATTACTCCAAAAGAAAAACTTCAGGGCTACGGGCTTGAAGCGGATCAGAACTTAAATAATTATACGATTTATAATATTACTTATGTTACACGGTTAGATACTGTTGAAAAGAAACAACCCGGCAAAAAATAATCCGGATAAATTGATAGATTTAAAAAATCAAATATTTTGATTTTGTCCTAAACATTAGGTCGTTTTGCCATTGTAAGCAATTTACCACCCCCGACTAAAGTCGTTCCCCTCCTTACTAAGGAGGGGATTAAGGGGAGGTCGTTGTAAGGCATATATTTATAAAATTCTTGGTTAATCCGGGCAACCGGTTCATTATTTATGAAAATTAAAGCAACATTCTTTATAATCCTGTTATTTGCTTTTGCAAATTCTTTTGCACAGCAGCAATATATTACCATTACCGGCGATAAGTTTGTTAATTCTGTGCTAAACGGGGAAATGGTGCGTGAAGTTATAAACAATGTTGTTTTAACCCAGGGCAATGTAAGAATTACATGCAACCATGCAACCCAGTATTTATCAAGGAATGAAGCTGAACTTGACGGCAATGTTGTTGCTACGCAGGATACGTTGGTCATCACCACTTCACACGGATTCTACTATGGTGATGAAAGAAGAGCGCAGTCTAATGTCGGCGTAAAACTATATGATAAAAAAGTAACGCTAACGGCAGATACCGGCGTATATTATTTTGACCTTGATAAAGCTATATTCCAGCACAGGGTTAAGCTTGTGGATACAGCAAGTACACTTACATCAAGACAGCTTGTGTATTTTAAAAAACTTGGCAAGTCTATATCTGTGGGCAATGTAAAAATAATCGAATCGAAAAATATTATATATGCTGATACGCTTGTTCATTTCCGTGATTCAAGGGTTTCTATTGCAGACAGCCGTGTAAAGATTAACAGTGAATCCAACAATTCTATAATTTACGGTAATCACCTTGAAGATTATCCCGACAGTTCTTATACAATGGTTACAAAGGACCCTCTTTTCATTCAGATTGATTCTTCATATGTAATGAAAAAAGACACTACAGCCGCAGGCATAGACAGTTCAAGAGTTCTGCAGCTTGATACTCTTGTAATCAGGTCTTTAAAGATGGAAGCTTACCGCGATACTATAAATATTTTTAAAGCTGAAGATTCCGTTCAGATTGTACGAGGCAATTTCTCTTCTAAAAATGATTTTACAAAATATTTCCGTGGTAAAAGGAAGATTATAACTTTTAAGCTGAAGCCTCTTGCCGGCCAGCCTGTAATATGGTATGATAATTCGCAGTTAACGGGTGATTCAGTTGCAATAATTTTGATTAATAATAAAATTGATCAGCTTGAAGTATTCAGGAATTCGTTTATACTTTCGCAGAATGATAAATATAAAGAACGGTACGACCAGATTTCAGGGAATAAGATTATTATCCATTTCGACGAGTCGGGCATCCATGAGACGGAAGTATTCGGAGGTGTGCATAGTATTTATTATCTTTATGACAATAATGAAGCAAACGGATTGAGTAAATCATCTTCCGAACATGCGAAAATTCTGTTTGTAAATAAACGAGTAGATGAAGTAAAACTTTATTCTTCACCTACCAGCGAATTTTATCCTGAAAATAAAGTAACAGGAAGTGAGTTGTCATTCACATTGCCGGGGTATGTTAAATATAATAACCGTCCGGTAAAAAATGCACTGCTGGAAAATTATTTCGGGAAGTAAAGTCAGCCGGATGTTGATAATCAGTGTTAACGTTTATAATTTGTTCGAAGATCATTTTAGAATGAGTTAGTAATACGGCCTCTGAAGGTTGTGAAAATGAATCTGTCTTTTACAAAAGGTGAATTATTAAAAAGTTAAAGGATATGATATCTTGGGAAGTTTTTAATTTCTTCACCTCGTAGAGGTGAAATACCTGACTTCTGAGAGTGTTGCACAACTATTTTTTATAACATTGCCCCGACTTTTGGCATAGCCATTCCTTTGGAATAAGTCGGGGAAAATATAGAAACTCAAAACACCGGGCTTTAGCCGCATCTTAGCCGTTATCATGTGGCTAAAGCCAACAATTTATTCTTAATACAAACCCCCGCCGTAAAGAGGCTGTGTGAAAATT
>JARLHB010000054.1 GCA_031292465.1 Ignavibacteriaceae bacterium | reverse complement strand
CCTTCTTTGGCCAGTTATGGTGGTAGTACATCAACTAGTGTCCTTTTGAGTTATGACGCGCGATATTATCACAAAATATACAGTAAGCTTTATACGCCATCAACTGATAGCTGGTCATCGGAAGCGATTGTATATGACGGGACTTCTCAATCAAGCTATGACAGATATTCTTGTATTTCTGTTGATTATTATGTCTATGCTGCATGGAATTCATATAATTCCAGTACCGGGTATTATTCAGTTAAATTTCGATTAGGAAACGTTAGCAATGTCTGGAGTAACTGGCAATGGACATATTCCAGTACCACAGCAAATTTGTATAATCCATCTATTACTGGTTATAACTCCGGAGCGAACGTAGCGATAAGTGAGTTTACATCACCCGGAAATCAGATACTTTTACATAAGGCCAATGTAAGCACTCAAACATGGACTACATATACAGTTGGTTCAAATGCACAATACCCAAATTTACCAAATATTAATTATGATAGTGGAACTGCAACTCCAGTAGAAGTTTGGACTGGTACGATAGTAAATAATGCCTATCCTCTTTCAATAAGCAGTCAGGATTTTTCAAAATTAAGTGTTGCGTCAGCTGAAAATTCTAATTTAACTATATATAAAAGAGCAGTCACTTCGGACAATTTAAGAATTGAATTAGGAAATATTTCAGCTTTAACAAGTGATGGTCAAAAGACAAATATTCCGTTAAAAAGCTTTGATTATACCAAACAAGCTGATTTATCAAAACCATGGCAATATTTTGAAACTGATAATTCTTCATCAATTTCTAATGTTAGCAGCGTTAGTTTTGATCTATCTATAAATTCAAGTTCAGTTGATAGTTTAAAACAAATTTCTAAAACTTCATCGTATACATTATCTCCTGCTGAATTAGAAATATATAACGGAGAACAATTAGTATATAGCCGTGCAATTACCAGTAAAGATACTATTGTCAACCAAACGATAGAATTTAATCTTCCCAATGGTGTTATATCATGTCTGAGACCTGTTATTAAGTTTTCAGGAAAAGATACAGCTATTAGTTTTACAACTATCGAGAACACAATTTCTGAAACATCCGCACAGGCAAATAAATATGCTTCGACAACGTCACTTCCTTCTGATTATACCCTTAACCAGAATTATCCGAATCCTTTTAATCCTTCGACCATAATTAGTTATGATTTGCCAAAGTCGGGGCACGTAATCCTAAAGGTTTATGATATTCTTGGCAGGGAAGTATCAACACTATTTAATGGGAATCAAAATGCAGGTTCATATAGCTTTTCGTTTAATGCATCAAAACTTGCAAGTGGAGTGTACTTCTATCAGATACGAGTAGATGGAGGAACAAATAATTTTATCTCAACAAAAAAGATGCAGATATTAAAATAGGTATGTAATACTATCTCAATAAGGTAATAACTTCCGTGCCGTAAGAATATAAATAAAAAATTCTTACGGCACAATTTTATCATTATATAGGCTGGCTTATTTGCCTCTTTGCTTAAGGTACCCAATTATTCCCGGCAGAATGGAAATAAAAATTATAGCAATAATTACTAATGAAAAATTGTGTTTTATAAAACTTATATTGCCGAAATAAAAGCCGCCGTAAACAAAAATTGCTACCCACGCAGCCGCACCCGCAATATTATAGACAATGAATTTTGAATAAGTCATGCTGCCTATGCCGGCCACAAAAGGCGCAAAGGTTCTTATGATGGGAATAAAGCGTGCAAATATTATAGTCTTGCCACCGTACTTTTCATAAAATTTATGAGTCCGCTCAAGATATTCTTTTTTTAGAAAACGAACGTTCTCTTTTTGAAATATTTTAGGCCCGATTAGATGCCCTATCCAGTAGTTGGCAGTATCGCCAAGAACAGCCGCAGCAAGCAGTATAAGGAAAAGGTAATTCACATTAAAAGTTCCTTTAGCGGCAAAGGTTGCAGCGGCAAAAATTAAAGAATCGCCGGGAAGGAAAGGAGTAAATACAAGCCCCGTTTCACAAAATATTACTACGAATAAAATAACATAAGTTAATGTTCCGTATTGAATAATTATATCATTTAAGTGTACATCAAGGTGTAAAAAAAGATCGATAAGGTATTTTATAACTTCCATTTATTTATGCTGTATAATCTGTTAAAGTATAATTGTAATTTTATAACCGGTGGTGTGAATTGGAAAAAGAAATAAATATTCCTTTATAAGAAAATTATATAGAGGGAATGTCAATCTTTTAACCACCCCCGGCTAAAGCCGTTCCCCTCCTTACTAAGGAGGGGATTATCCCATAGGGATGCCTATGGCAAGGGGAGGTCGAATGACGCAAAATATAATTAATATCAAATTCACAAAACAGGTTGTTATAATTCCTCTATATAATCCAAATCAACGCCGTAAGTCTCTTTCAAATTATATAAAGAAATGAAAGCAATTATAACAGATATTACACCAACAATCAAAGCGGAATAAACAAGTCCGAAAGGTATTTTTAAAAGGCTGAATATAATAGTTATAGGAATAACCGAACCCCTTATAAAATTTGGTACTGTTGTAGTAACTGTTGACCTTAAGTTTGTTCCGAACTGTTCTGAAGCGGTAGTAACAAATACAGCCCAGTATCCTATTGAAACGCCAAGTATAACGCAAAGCGTATAAAAATATGCGGGTGATGAATTATGAGAGAAAAGATAAACAATAATAAAAACGGCAGTAAGCATAACAAATATCATTACGGCCTTTTTGCGGCTTTTTATAATCTGGCTTAAGAACCCGCTGATAAAATCGCCGAATATTAGTCCGATATAAGTAAACATAATCGATTTGCCGGCAACAATCGGCTTTGTTACGCCAAGATATTTTGCAAACTCAGGCGAGAATGTAATTAACACGCCGACTACATACCATATTGGCAGTCCAATAAGTATGCAGTTAATGTATTTAAAAAATCTTTCTTTAGAAGTGAATAATTTAAAGAACTGCCCCTTGGCAACATTGGAAGTTTTAATTGATTTGTACATGCCGGATTCAAACATGCTTATCCGCAGAATAAGAATAACCATACCAAGAATACCACCGACAATATAAGCAGTCTGCCAGCTGGTTTCCTCGCCAACCACAGCAGCCAGAATAGCGCCCATAACGCCTATTGTTGCAACCATAGCTGTTCCGTACCCGCGGGTTTCTTTTGTCATTGTTTCGCTTACTAATGTTACGGCAGCGCCGAGTTCTCCGGCTAAACCAACACCCGCTAAAAATCTGAGAATTGCATACATTTGTAAAGATGTTACGTAGGCATTGGCAAAATTAGCCGCTGAATATAGAAAGATAGAACCGAATAAAACCGATAACCTTCCTTTTTTATCTCCCCAAATGCCAAAGATAAGTCCTCCTATCAGCATGCCGCCCATTTGCATATTCAGCAGATAAACACCAGAATCAATTAACTGGCTGCCGTGAATACCGAGAAAGTTTAAGCTGGGAATCCTAACTATACCGAAAAGAATAAGATCATAAATATCTACAAAGTAACCAAGGGAAGATACAAGGACGGTAGTATTAAAAATGTTTTTATATAGTCCTTTTGTCTGTCCGGTCATAACAACCTCGGGCAATTAGTTAGAAATAAGTTTAGGGCTTAGGCAGATGAACAAATCTGGAAATTTATAGATCTAAAAAGTGTTATTGCTAACCGATATTTGGAACTGTATATATAAGTATAGCCTGAAAATACAATGTATAATCAAGAATGAGTGTGATAAAAACCTGTAAAAAAATTATGCTTTTTTACGTCTTGACCAGGCGAAGCTGATAATTTTTTTTAAGGCACGTTCATACGGATAGCCCGCAGCTTCAGCAGAGCGCATAAAACCGGCGCCTTCTGTTAAGTCCGGGTTAGGATTTACTTCAAGTGCATACAAATCATTATTCTTATCAAGGCGCATATCTACTCTTGCATAGTCTCTGCATCCCATTGCATTAAAAGCTTTTAACGCAATAGAAAAAGCCTTCTTTTCTATCCTTTTGGGTAGCTTTGCCGGACAAACAGGAATAGTTTTATGATACGCCTCATTATGCGGATCCCATTTTGCCTGGTAGCTTACAATGTTATACAGATGATCAGGCATTTCGGTGAAGTCAATTTCACTTATCGGCAGGGTAGTGGGAATCTTACCGCCTAATACGGCAACATTAAGCTCCCGTCCGTCAATAAATTCTTCAATAAGGGCAGGCTGAAGAAAATAATCTAATACATATTCTACACGGTTAGTCAATTGTTTTTTATTCAGAACAATTGAATCATTCTCAATGCCGACGCTTGCATCCTCAAAAGCAGGTTTTACAATTAGCGGAAATTTTAGCCCCCTTGCGTAACTTTTTTCAATCTTTTTTACAATTTCAAATTTTGGCGTTTGAATGCCAATAGCATTCAGCATACGTTTAGCAAGAGCTTTGTTCTGGCAGTTGGCAAGAGCCATAGGAGGCGCGCCGGTGTATGGAATTCCCAAAAGCTCCAGAAGCCCGACTACATTCATTTCCAAACGGGAATTATCTTTAAATAATTCTATGAAATTAAAGATTACATCAGGTTTGTGCTTCTTGAGATCGGATATTAGTATTTCAATATCATCTTTTATATTTAGCGTATAAGCATTTATGCCGACTTTATTCAAACGCTTTGCAAGGAGTTCATACTCTTCCATCGGAGTTATGTTCTCTATCTCAAAGTACGGAGTAAAGGACAAATCAACGGCAGCGATTTCCGCATGCTTTACGTAAAAGTCAGGATTTGCTTCGTTGTATACAACAGCTACTTTTAAATTATCTTTCATAATGTGATAAAAATAACGAAAAATCGCAATTAGACAAAATTTTTCTAATGATTTATTCAAATACATTCTTTAAATTGGTAAATAAAAATCGATAGTCTATGAGCTTTTATCCCCAACCCTATAAATACCAGTGCGGACCGTTCGCTTTGAAATATGCTCTTATTATGCTTGGCAGGTTTGAAAATGAAAAAGAAATCGGCAGGCGTGCAGGCAGTACATGGTGGTACGGAACTGATGAAATAGGACTAGCTAAAGCAGCAAAAAGTTTTGACTGCAAAATGAAATACTTCCGCCGTGAGGTTCCCGAAGAGGCAATTAAGAAATTAACCGAGCATCTTAAGCAGGGCCTGCCTTGTATTTTAAGCGTAGATAACTGGGAACACTGGCTGACCGTAATAAATGAACAGCAGAATAAATTTATTGTAGTTGACAGTGGATTGGATAAGGTTATTGTTATTTTATCTGCAAATCAGCTCTTGAAAAGATGGAAATATACAGATGAGGAAACCGGCTATATAAGCTATGACGGCTATGCCCTTACTCCTAATGTTAAACCTACAACCAAGGCAAAGTTCTCTCTTGAAGAAGCAAAATTCGTTATGCAGAACCGCAATAAAGAACTTGCTGAGAAATGGGATACTTATTTTAATGACCTTATCAATATTTGCCGGCCAAGAACCCCCGTTTCTAAAAGGACTATATCTTTTACTGAGTTCCTGAGAAGGCATGAAAATCTTATTGTTCACCAGGTAGCCAATTGGCATGGCATACCCACTTTTCATGAATTAAAGAAAATCCTTAAAAATATGCAGTTCGTTGCGGAAGTGTATGACCTTGTAATATATACTGAAGATCAGAAAAAGGCACTTGTGGATTTGGCTGCTTTACTGATGATGTATGCGTGCGGCAAGTATGGAATGGATCCGATTTATTAATATTGCTGCCCGTTATTATTAGACAGCGTAAATTAAAATATTTCCCGGAGTTATTATGGAAACAGTTCTGGAAAGAAATAAAACAATATTAGTAAGGGAAAAAACAGCACTTCTGCTTATTGATTTGCAGGAAAAAATATTAGCCGTAATGAATGATCCCGATAATGTGATAAATAATTCTTTAAAGCTTATTAAGGGATTCAAAGCGCTTAATATTCCTATCTTTTTTACTGAACAATATCCAAAAGGTTTAGGCCCCACTGACGCATCTCTTTTAAAGGAACTTGAAGGGCTTAGCGTTATACAAAAAATGAGTTTCAGTTGTTCCGGAGTGCCTAATTTTTTTACGCGCCTTATTGATAACAATGTTTCCCAGGTTGTTGTTGCAGGCATTGAAAGCCATGTGTGTGTGCAGCAGACTGTATTGGATCTGCTGTCTAACGGCTTTCAGGTTGATGTT
>JARLHB010000053.1 GCA_031292465.1 Ignavibacteriaceae bacterium | reverse complement strand
GATGAAAAAAATGATACTGCATTAGTCGGTATTCTGAGAGCGCCGTTTTTTTCGGTGTCGGATCCGGTAATATTTGAAATCTCACTTGTACAAGGTGACAGTTACTGGGAAAAATTAAAAAAGTATAGTGCTGATCATCCTGAAATTGTTAAAATTGTGGATACTTTATCATCCAACTTGCTGCTTGCCAATAATTACGATATTCCATTCCTGTTAAGAAAAATATTAAATGAATCCGATATTCTCCCTGTCGTTGCTAATAAGGCTAACGGAGTGCAGGAACTGGCAAATATTGAGAAGCTTGTTAAAATTACAATTAACTTCTTCTCAAAGGGATTCAAGACTTTGTATGATTATGTAAGCTACCTTAAAGAATCTATTGAACTTAGCGATGATGAGTCTCAGGCTTCTGTGGCGGAAGAGTTAGATTCTGTTAATATTATGACTTTGCATCAGTCAAAGGGGCTTGAATTTCCTGTTGTGTTCCTTAATAAGTGTAATGAAGTATCTTCGAAAAATTTAACTAAATCCAAGAAAGTTTCCGTAGATAAAAACTTTGGACTGCTTACCAAGCTGCCGCCAGACAACCATTTTTCAGCGGAATACAAATCAGCACCAATTGTTGGAGTAAGTAATTTAATAATCAGGAAAAAAGAATTAGCTGAAATTAAACGGCTGCTTTACGTTGGCATTACAAGGGCAAAAAATTACTTGTTCATCTCAGGAACAATAAAAGAAAATAATAATTTCTCCAATGAATCATTTATGGGACTGCTGGAGAGAGGGCTCAATATTGATTTCACTTTGGATAACATACAGATAAATTCGGATTTAAAGTTTCTCGACTTGGAAAAGAATGAATATTATTCAAAGAATCTTAACCTCAATATTCCATTAGTAAAAGAGATTGAGCCGGTTGAGCAGGCTAAGACTGAAGCCGGGCCGGTAATTCATAAAAAATTTATCGGGGGAAATATATCTGATATCCCGGAGGGAGAAATTGTATCTGCAACTAAATTATCAGTTTACAAACAATGTCCGTTAAAATATCATTTAACATACGATTTAGGATTTGCACCGCTTTATAATCAGTTTAGGAAATGGCGGACGGAAAAGGGAACTTCCGACAGGTACGAGTTTAATGAATTTGAAGATGAACGGCTGACCAATGCTCAGGAAACAGAGATAAGAAATCCGAACAAAGAATTTGCCGATTTAAAAGGACGGGTAATACATAAAATATTACAAAAAGAGATTCCTTCCGACAAATTGGGTGAAAGTGTAAAAAGCTTTATTAAAAGCGAAGTAAATTCTTTTGAAACAGAAGAAAAGCAGGTTGATAATCTGGCAGGTGAAATAATTAATGATGTTGCTGCATTCTATGAATCTGATGTTTATAAAGAGATAAAAAGTTATTCTAATTTTAAGAATGAATTTGAGGTATATGCAAAAGAGAATGATTATTATTTGTACGGCATTATAGATAAATTGGTCCTTTCCGAAGGCAAAGCCGTTATAATAGATTATAAAACCGATGTGCTAAAAAGCAGCATAGATTATGAGGAAAAGATTAATAGTTACTACACACAATTAAGCTTTTATTCATATATAGTCAGTAAGATATTTAATAGTGTCAACAAATTTGAGATACAATTAGTCTTTATAAAATATCCCGGCAGAATTTTCAAAAGAGAAATTAAAACAGAGGATTTTGAAAACATCAAAGCTGAAATAGCAGGCATGGTAAAGGCTTCTAGAGATCAGGATTACAATAAGAATTTAAGCCATTGTAAAAATTGTTCATATTCGGCAAATTTTAAAGATTGTATCATAGTATAGAAAAAGTTTTAAAACATATATTGTTCACAAAAATATTCAGGTAAAAATCTTAATTTAAAGCCAGGACTTAATTCTACACAATATAATATCCATTTTGAATTTTTATTTATTAGATTTATCTTAAATAATAAATATCAGAGATTAAGACATTAAATAAGTATAACTTGAATAAATGCTGAAAGTAATAGTATGCGTAAAAATATCACGCAAATAAGAGACATGGAATTGATTGAGAGTGAATTAAGAAGTAATGTGGCAGGTGTGCTGGCTTTAAACTATGGAAGTGAAAAAATAACACAGATAGCTACGCCTTTTATATATCAGGATAAAAACATTTATATCTTCTTTAATAATGAAAATGAAATATTTGAGAATATTCATTTTGATGACAGCGCTTCTTTCACAATAATCAAAACCGGGAAGGCAAAAAAGAGAAGTGATCTGGGATTTTATCCGACTTATAGCTTCCTTTCCATCTCAGTAACCGGAACAATTAAAAATGTTGAAGATGCTAAGTTAATTGAAGACCTTCGTCAAAGTTATCTGGTCAAGTACAAGAGATCTATGGAAGGCGAAATAGACCTTTTTGCTTTAGGCAGGGTGATTATAATTGATTCTGAAGAAATACAGGCATTTGAAGAAACAGGGGGATAAATTGCCGCTCAATTCTATGCTATTTCTTATTTTTAAATAATGCGG
>JARLHB010000518.1 GCA_031292465.1 Ignavibacteriaceae bacterium | reverse complement strand
TAAAAAGTATAATCTTCCAATGTTTCAGCCGGTAACGCGCGGCGGCTTATTTACTCCGGAAGTTACCGACTTTGCAGGCCAGTTTGTTAAAGATGCCGACAAAGGAATCATCATAAAGATGAAAGAGGAAGGCAAGCTTTACAGGAAAGAAACCATTACACACTCGTATCCTTTCAGTTGGCGGCATGAAGATGTTCCGGTAATATATTATGCGCGCGAATCATGGTTTATCCGCACTACATCCATTGCAGACAGGATGGTAGAGCTGAATAAAACAATCAACTGGCAGCCTCCGGAAGTAGGCGCCGGAAGATTCGGCAACTGGCTGGAAGAAAATAAAGACTGGGCGCTTTCACGCGACAGGTTCTGGGCCACCCCACTTCCTATATGGGTTAGCGATGACGGCGATATGATTGCTGTGGGCAGCATTGAAGAACTGAAGGGCGGCTTTATTGAAGAAAACGGAAAACGCATCTCTGTAAAAGATGTTGCAGATATTGATTTACATAAGCCGTTTGTTGATAAGATATTTTTTGAAAAGGATGGTAAGCTTTACAAACGTACACCTGAATTAATTGATGTATGGTTCGATTCGGGCTCTATGCCTTTTGCACAGTACCATTATCCTTTCGAAAATAAAGAATGGTTTGAAAAACATTCCTTCCCGGCAGATTTTATCTGCGAGGGTATAGACCAGACAAGAGGCTGGTTCTATACGCTTCATGCAATTGCAACAATGCTTTTTGACAGCATTGCATTCAAGAATATCATAGTTAATGAGTTAATCCTTGATAAAAAAGGATTAAAGATGTCCAAGTCCAAGGGCAATACGGTTGATCCGTTTATGCTCTTTGATAAATACGGCGCAGATGCAACACGGTGGTATCTTATTACAAACAGCCCGCCGTGGAGGCCTACGCTGTTCGATGAAGAAGGGCTTGTTGAAGTTCAAAGAAAATTCTTTGGTACATTACTTAATACATATTCATTCTTTGCTCTTTATGCTAATATTGATAACTTTAATTTTTCCGAAGCTCCTGTTGCGTATGAAAAACGGCCGGAGATAGACAGGTGGATTATTTCTAAACTTAGTTCACTTGTTGCCGATTATGATAAGATGATGAATGAGTATGATGTTACAAAAGCGGCGCGTGCTGTTTCGGATTTTGTAATAGACCATTTATCCAACTGGTATGTGCGCAGATGCAGAAGGAGATTCTGGAAGTCGGAAATGAATGAAAATAAGCTTTCTGCTTACCAGACATTATATGAGTGCCTTATTACCATAGCAAAACTTACATCGCCTTTTGCGCCGTTTATTTCTGAAGAATTGTACCAGAATCTGAACTCTGTAACGAACAGGGAAAACTTTGGTTCTGTTCATTTAAGCCGGTTTCCAGACCCTGTTTATATCGAAAAAGAACTGGAAGAAAAAATGGAAATTGCCCAGAAAGTTGTATATCTTACACGTTCAATGCGGGCAAAAAATAATTTGAAGGTAAGGCAGCCGTTAAAGAAAATAATGGTTGTTGTTGATAAAGCAAAGAGAGAAGCTCTTATTAAAATGAAGGATGTTATACTTGATGAAGTTAACATTAAAGAGCTTGTAGTTTTAGATGATGATTCGGGAATTGTTAATAA
Source organism: Ignavibacteriaceae bacterium (assembly GCA_031292465.1). Lineage (GTDB taxonomy): Bacteria > Bacteroidota > Ignavibacteria > Ignavibacteriales > Ignavibacteriaceae > FEN-1297. The sequence continues at coordinate 8,340 of JARLHB010000518.1, read as the reverse complement.
ATCTGCAAAGGCTAATTTTAAATCGATTGGGCCAAAGTTTGGCAAGAATGTAAAGGCAGTTGCAAATACGATAAAAGATTTTAATAAAAATGATATTGCGGTTATTGAAAAAGGCGATAGTATAAAACTGAATATTGGCGGTGAAGAGCTTGCTATAACAAAGGATGATGTAGAAATAATAAGTTCCGAAATTACAGGATGGCTGGTTGAGACAGAAGAAGGAGTTACGGTTGCGCTGGATGTTGAGCTTGACGATACCCTTATTGCAGAAGGATTAGCAAGGGAATTTGTCAACCGCATTCAGAATATGAGAAAAGATGCAGGTTTTGATGTTGTAGACAGGATAAAAATTAAACTTAACGGAAGCACTAAACTAGTTGAAGCAGTGAAAACTTTTAGTAACTATATCTCAAATGAAACACTTGCCGAACAACTTGAAATTGATGACAGGTTGAACGGCGGTTTTAACCAGGACTGGAAAATCGGAGATTATGATTGCTCCGTCCAAATTGAAAAGGTGAAATCCTAAGAAGGAGTCCAAATAATGGCAAAAAAATCTACCGCTAAAAAAACTGTGGCAAAAAAAGCAGACAAAAAAATTGTTAAGCCTAAAGCAGTTGACAAAAAGAAAAATTCTGCATCTGCAAAGAAAACTGCGGTAAAACCGGCAGTTAAAAAAACTGTTAAGAAGGCCGCGGAAGCTAAAAAAGTTGTTCATGCTAAGACAATTATAAAACATAAAACTACTGAAAAAAAGATAGGATTAAAGATATCAATGCCCAGAAAGAAGATAACTAAAGATAAAGCTACGGTTGCTGCAAAAGAAGTTCAGCCGACAGTGGAAGAAAAAGTAAAACCTATTACGAAAATTAAAGGTTACGGTCAAAAGGACCTGGAAAATTTTAGACAAATAATTTTGGCAAAGCGCGATGAAATTATTGAGCAGCTCCAGAATTTAAAAGAACAAATGCTTGACCCGACTACAGGCGAATATATCAATGAAAATTCTCCGTATTCTCTTCACATGGCTGAACAGGGAACCGACGCTATGGAAAGAGAAAAAACATTTTTATATGCGCAAAGAGAAAATAAATTCCTCGGCTATCTTGAAGATGCGCTTAAAAGAATTGATTCAGGAACTTATGGCATCTGCCTTGAATGTATTGATGAGCCGCAGCATCTATGCGATACCTGCCCGCTTATTCCTAAAGCAAGACTGGAAGCGGTACCGCACAGCCAGCTTTGCCTGCCGATAAAGCAAAGACAGGAAAAGCATATATAAAGCTGGATTATGACGAATAATATGTTAAAAGTTTATTAGATTTTTTAAGGTTAATATTGAGGGTCTTATTTGTCTCGTTTGCAATCGTTTTATTAGATCAGATATCCAAGCTTTTTATTAAAGGGATTTCTATTCCATTCCTTAAAATAAACTTCCATGGTATGTACGCCGGCCAAAGAATTCCGGTTGTGGATGGTTTATTTAATATTTCGTTTGCAGAAAATCCCGGTATTGCTTTTGGCATTTATCCGGGTGATAATTTTAAACTTCTTATTTGCCTGTTTACCATTGCAGCAAGCATATTCCTGTTTTACTATCTTTACAGAAGCCGGAATAGTATCTTTAATTTCAGATTATCAATTGCAATAATTATCGGGGGGGCGCTCGGCAACCTGATTGACAGGATGTTTTACGGTATAATTTTCGGCTACGGCGGAATTTTTCATGGTAAGGTAGTGGACTTTTTTAATCTTAATTTTTTTAACTTCTTTATTTTTAACAGGCTGTTCGGCAATTATGTTTTTAATGTCGCCGATATGGCTGTTACATTCGGCGTTATTATGTTCCTGTTTTCTTTAGATAAGAAAAAGGCTGCCGGTAAAGAAGGCGATATTGCAATTGAAAATATTTTAGCAGATGACAAAAAATAACTTTAAACTTTTATATATTCCGCTTGCTGTAGTTATTGCAGACCAGGCTTCAAAAATGTGGATTAAGGGCTTTTCAATCCCGTTTCTTAAAATATTTCACACGGGTATGCTGGAAGGTGAAAGGATACCTGTTATAGGAGATTTTTTCAGGATAACATATATTGAAAATCCCGGTATGGCGTTTGGCTTTGATCCCGGGCTTGATATGAAGATGTGGGTTTCAATGTTCTCGCTAATTGCAAGCATTGGCCTGCTGATTTATTTCTACTATATAAGGAATAAAAGTTTTGTCCTGCGCCTTTCAATAGCTTGTATAATAGGCGGTGCAGTCGGCAATATGATAGACAGGATGTTTTACGGAGTATTCTACCAGTACGGGCCATTGTTTTACGGCCGTGTGGTTGACTTTTTAGACTTTGATTTTTTTAAGTTCAGTTTCTTCGGAAGGACATTTGACCGCTGGCCAATTTTTAATATAGCGGACTCCGCCGTAACTATAGGCGTTTTAATATTATTATTCTTTTACCGTGCTGAGAAACCTGAAGATAAAAAAGATGAGGCCCCGGCAACTGAATCAGAGCCAGGACAATAAAACCAGGTATATTTTAGTATGTAAGTAATAAACGGTCTGATACATTTTCATCCTCAAGAGACTGGCCTTCTATTTGGAAACGTCTCAACATTGAACTGCCGCAATTGATATATATTTCTCTTTCAAAAAGTTCATCAGGAATTGGTAAATTACAAATAAGATTTCCGGATTTTTTGCTGCCATCAATGCTTAGTGCCACTTTTATTCCCTTAAATTTTGCTTTGTCGATTTCCAGTAATAATTCTTCAAGTTTGAAATCTTGTGCTCCGTATAAAATTGATTGGCTGTGAGAATACGGAGGATCACAATAAATAAGATCTCCAAACTTAGCCTGGGCAAAGGCTTCTTTGTAATCGCAGTTAGAAAAGGAAACATTCTTTAACCGATTTTTCCATTCGGTAACGCGTTTTGTAAAACTCTCAACGGAAATTGGATTATGTACTCCACAGGGTGTTGACATATATCCATCTGCTTTTCTAAAACGGACAATACCTCCGTAACAAGATCGCGTAAGAAAAAGAAAATCCGCACCATTAGGGTTGCTATTATAAGAAGCTAACACACTTGAATAAACTTCTTCTTTTGACATTTTACCGATTTGGTTTCTTCGTTCTGCATACCATGTTATAAGGCCTTTAGAATTCTCTTGCAGCATTACCCATATTTCCATCAAAGGTCTAAACGTATCGGAACCCATACCGTCATGTGGTGCAACTGTTGCTAATATTGCGCCGCTTCCCAGGAAGGGCTCAAAGTATCTTCCATAATCAGTCGGGAAACTCCTTGTAATTTCCACTGCAAATTTCTGTTTATTCCCGACCCATTTTAAAAGTTGAGATTTTGGCGGATAATAAGTTCTATATTTATTTTCAAGTGTATATTGCATTTATTTTTAATGTTATAATCAAATATAAACAATTATGTGCTATTATCCCAATTTGGGATATGCGATTTTAGAATATAGTTTTTCATTGATGAAAAAATCATTTAATAGTAAAGAACATAAGATATTAGTGGAACTGTTATATCAGTTACGGGTATCTTCCGGATTGCGGCAGTCTGATCTTGCCGATATGTTGAAAGTGCCGCAGTCATTTATTAGTAAGATTGAAAGTGGTGAACGAAGGATTGATCTTATTGAACTCCGCACAATTTTAAGATGCTTCAAAACAAACATAATTGAGCTTTCAATCGAATTAGAAAAAAGAATAAATGAAAGCAAAAAGTAAATTTTTAAACCAGCCATTGGATTTTTGGGCAAATGTGAAATTCATTAGCCAAAGAGTTGGGTATACAGAAAGAAAATCTTCAATAATTAAAGTACCGACGATTAAAGAAATTGTTTCTGTTTACGATAAACAAGGGCTTAATAGCAGCAAAATATATTCGAAAAATAACGAAACTGCGTTCGGTAACTTACTAATAGAGTATTTTCAGTATAGAGCCAATTTCCTGAATGATTATGTTCGTCCAAACCTCCTTGATAAAAATAAGGCAAAAGCACTTTACAATAAGTTATGTAGAGAATATAAACCCAATTGCCCTTTGCCGCTGAACAAACAAAAAGGGGATAAAAAAGCAAAAGCATATTTTACTTGCATTATTAATATCCTTATTGAAGCAAATTTAAAGAAATTTAATTGTGATTACGATCCGCATGAACTAACTGCATTTACAAAAAACGGCTTTCCAATTAGAAGTTTATCAAGAAGAGCAGACGGCGCCTTCCCCAATGTTATAGATCCAATAGCAATATGGGAAATAAAAGAATACTACTATACTACAACATTTGGAAGCCGTGTTGCTGACGGCATTTATGAAACCATGCTCGATGGTTATGAATTGGCTGAGGCCAGGCATCATCTTAATCGGGAGATAAATCATTATTTAATGGTTGATGACTATTATACTTGGTGGACATGCGGCAGATCCTACTTGTGCCGCATTTGCGATATGTTACATATGGGCCTTTTAACCGAAGCGTTGTTTGGCCAAGAGGTTGTTGAACGCGTTCCTCAATTAGTGCGTAAATGGATTAAGCAGCTTAAACATTAACTATGAGTAAGCTTATAACAGAAAAAAAATTTACAATAGTAATTCCCGATGGAAAGAGGAAAGAGCGGCTCGATTTATTTCTGACTAACCAGCTTGAAAATGCTACGCGCACTAAAATTCAAAAACTAATTGAAGCAGGTTATATAACTGTAAATTCAAAAACGGAAAAGCCAAGCTATAAGGTGGTGCCCGGTAATGTTGTTGAAGTAATAATTCCTATTGCCCCGCGCCCTGAAGAAACAGAACCGGAAGACATAAAGCTTAATATTGTTTTTGAGGATGATTACCTGCTTATTGTAAATAAACCTGCGGGCATGGTTGCTCATCCGGCGTATGCAAATTATACAGGCACGCTTGTAAATGCGCTGCTGTTTCATTCCCAAAAGCTTAGCAATTATAATAAAACCGATGAAGCACATCCATTTAAACGGCCCGGTATTGTTCACCGGATTGATAAGGATACAAGCGGACTGCTTGTTGTTGCAAAGGATGAATGGACTCATGCAAAGCTTGCGGCGCAGTTTGCAAAACATTCAATTGAACGCGAGTATTGGGCTGTTGCATGGGGAAAATTTAAAAACCGCAAAGGTGAGATTGATTTTAACATTGCAAGAAGCAAAAGCGACAGGAAAAAATTTACCATCGTAAAAGATGAAGGTAAAACGGCATTTACATATTACGAAGTGCTGGAAGAGTTTGAATTTGCTACTCTGCTTAAATTGAATTTGAGGACAGGAAGGACTCACCAGATAAGAGTGCATCTATCCGGTACGGGCCACCCTATATTCGGCGATCCTACATACGGCGGAAGGGAAATTGTATATGGTGCAAGCCTTCCAAAAATGAAGAGCCGGATTCAGAATCTGCTTGAAATTATGCCGCGCCAGGCTTTACATGCAAAAACACTTGGATTTATTCACCCGCACACCGAAAAATTTATCCGTTTTGATTCCGAACTGCCCGATGATATGAAAGAGTTCCTAAATAAACTCCGCAAGGAGTAAACAAGAGAAAGATAATATTCCAAAAATGTAGGTCGAACAGATATGTTCGACCAGTTCTGTATGTTTTATAAATTGTTTATAAATTCAGGAATTAACAGTAGTCGGGCAAACCTGCCCGACCTACAAAGTGCTGCATCAAATATTGCGGACACAGGAATTTTAAAAGAAACATGATTCAAAATAGAATAGTTTAACCCTTGTAGAGGGTTAATAATTTGTAGGGAATGATTATTGTCGATGCAAAAATTATATTTATCCTCTACAAGGATATTTTTGTTCTGTGATTATCATTTCTCTACAATTATTGAACGTCTACGACGTTGTCTAAATTATTTACAACTAAGATTATTGTTGATAATTTCAACAACCCAGGTCAAAGCATTTTGTTCTTGCCTCGTAGAGGCAGCATATTTGTAGGAAAATAGTTCCCAATAAATCCATTTGACCCTTGTAGAGGGTTAATAATCTTTTGGGAATTATTTTAATTATAAAAAGGAATCCTCTGTCGTAACAGGTAACTTATTAATTCCAATCTTGGTATATTTGTAAAAAAACATTTAAGAATCTATGCTTATTTATAATACTTTAACAAAGAAAAAAGAAGAATTTGTCCCAATTGATCCGTCAATTGTAAAGATATATGTATGCGGCCCAACCGTATATGATTATTTTCATATAGGCAATGCGCGATCTTTCATCATGTCTGATATTATCCGCAGGTACTTTGAGTACAAGGGTTACAATGTAAAGTTTGTAATGAACCTTACGGATGTGGACGATAAGATAATAAAGAAGTCAATTAAAGAGGGAACAGAAGCAGCTTTTGTTGCCGAGACTTACGCAAAAGCATTCTTTGAAGATGTAAAGAAATTAAAGATTAAGAAAGCGGATTTATATCCGAGAGCGACCGCTCATATGGGCGATATAATAAATCTGATAAAGAAGCTGGAAGAAAAAGGATTTGCTTATAACATTGACGGCAACGTGTTTTATAACGTTTCCAAATTTGTCGGTTACGGCAAGCTGAGCGGTAAAAAAATTGATGAACTTGAATCAGGCGCAAGAATTGAAATAAATGAAGAGAAAAAGAGTCCTCTTGATTTTTCTTTGTGGAAGAAAGCCAAAGAAGGCGAGCCTTTCTGGGAAAGCCCATGGGGAAACGGGCGCCCCGGCTGGCATATTGAATGCTCTGCCATGAGCTGCAAACATCTTGGCGAGACTTTTGATATTCATGCAGGCGGCAATGATTTAATTTTTCCGCATCATGAAAACGAAATTGCGCAGAGCGAAGCCGCAAGCGGCAAAAAGTTTGTTAACTACTGGATGCACTTCGGATTCCTGAATATTGACAATGAAAAAATGTCCAAATCTCTTGGCAACTTCCTTACTGCTCGTGAAATACTTAAAAAATATTCTGCCGAAGCGGTAAGGCTGGCATTTGCCCAAACGCATTATGCAGGCCCGCTTAACTTCAGCGATGACCTTTTATCTTCCGCTGAAAAAGGACTGGAAAAATTAAAGAACCTTGCGGAAAAAATTGAAGAAGAAATTAAAGCAAATAACACTGCAGGCATTAACCCTTCATTTGATTTTGATAAAATCAGAATCAGTTTTGAAGCTGCTATGGATGATGATATCAACTCATCGCAGGCGTGCGGAGTGATATTTGATTTTATTCGCGAGGTAAACAGGACCATTGCCGAGAATGAAAATATAAATGTTAAGTTTTATCTTGATGTAAAAGACTTCCTTAAAAAGACAGCAGAAGGAGTTCTAGGGATATTGGATTTTTCAGCCGCGGTTCAGCAAAATGATTTTTCGCTTGAGAACGACCTTATTGAGCTTTTTATAAAGCTGCGCATTGAGGCAAAGAAAGAAAAGAATTTCGCTCTCTCAGATAAAATTAGAGATGAGCTCAAAGCAATAGGAGTTATCCTTCAGGATGGCAAAGAGAAAACTACTTATAAAAAATCAAAATAATTTTTATCCATTTCAGCTCCCCTCCCGGGAGGGGTGAAGGGCCTGCCTGCCGGTAGGCAGGGTGGGTTGGAACTCATATATTTATCTAATTAAATAATTTTAAGAAAAATATTTCTTGAGACCTTCCGCGCCAATTAATAACCGTTCAATATTATTAAACCAGAATACTATTCAGTACAAGCTGCGCCACAGCAGGAAGGCTAAATATATGCGCCTGCAGATAAGCCGCGGCGATCTTGAGCTTATACTGCCGCGCGGTTATGAGCTATCAGATGCTGAAAGATTTATAAAGCAAAAAGCGGATTGGATTTTAAAGCACCTGCATTCCCGTAAGGAGCAGGATGAAAAATATTTGCTTCTTGGCAGAGAAATAAAAATTATTCAGGTGCATGAGCCTTTTACACGCAGGCATAAACTCTCGTTTGAAAGCGGGGAGTTAAAAGTGGTTAGTCCCGAAGGGAGCAGAATTGATTTAACTAAGCTGTATAATTTCTGGCTGCGCAGTTTTGCAAAAAGATACATGCCGGAAAGAGCGGCTATACTGGCTGACAGGTACGGCTTCAGAATCAATAAAGTATCAATAAGAAACCAGAAGACAAGATGGGGAAGCTGCTCTGCAAGGGGGAACCTGTCATTTAATTTTAATCTTGTGCAGTACAGAAAAGAAATTATCGATTATGTAATTGTGCATGAGTTGTGCCATCGTAAAGAAATGAACCACTCAGATAAATTTTGGAATTTGGTGGAAAAGATTTGTCCCGATTATAAAGCGCTGCG
>JARLHB010000052.1 GCA_031292465.1 Ignavibacteriaceae bacterium | reverse complement strand
TTTCTAATTTCTTTTATCCATTCTTCCAATAATGATACAATACTCTTATATGGCAGGGGAGAGCTATGTTCAAAATCTCCTAACATTATAATCCTTTTTGTTGTTAGCTGCTGGACAATATAACTATTTGGATTTGAGTAATATTTGGGTGGATTACAATTACAAGATGCAAAAAGAATTACTGCAACAATTATCAGGATACTCTTTATAAAACAATTTTTGAATAAATAGTACTTATTCATAGATTTTCCAATAAATTCAAAAAAAAATTATTGCTGGTAATTTTATTTGGTTTCGTTTACCCCTATTAAAGTTTTTCTAAATCGAGGTAAAGTATTTGTAAAATGGAATTACTGTATTGCTTCAGGGGAAAAGTTACATTTGAAAAGAAAAATCCAAAACATACAGCAATATTTTAGAAAAAATTAAGAACATACAATATGTATTTTGCATTAAAGATTACAATTTATATTTGATTATTAATTCCGCAATTTCCCTGAAAGCCCCGTTACCGCCTTTATACTTGCAGACGTAATCAACAGTTTCCTTTATTTCTTCCATCGCATCGGCAGGGGAGGCAGAAAGGCCGACTGCCTGTAAAATTTTATAGTCATTTACATCATCGCCGATAAAAGCAATATTTTCCTTCTTCAGGCGCTTAAGTTTTAGGAGCTTATGCAAAAGCGCTTCTTTATCTTTTACTCCCAGGTAAAGTTCCTTTATTTTAAGCTTTTCCGCTCTTTTTTGCACACTGCCTGATTTTTCGCCCGTAACTATACCGACATCCACTCCAGCCAGTTCACGCAAACGCTCCACTCCCATGCCGTCCCGGATGGAAAAACGCTTAAATTCTTCTCCTTTAGCCGAATAATACACTCCGGTATCTGTAAGTACGCCGTCGTTATCGGTTAGTAATAATTTTATTTTTGATGCTTTTTTCTTTAGTGATAACTTATTATCTTTTACATTGTTTGTTGGGCGCATAAATATTTATCCTGATGAAGTTATATCAATATAGCTAATGTTGCTGTAATATTTTTTAAATGCTTGCAGTTTTACTGAAACAGTTAAAAAATATTTCGTTCCGTTCTACTTTATATTTAACAGAACAGTATTAATTAAATAAAATATTAAACAGCATAAATTAAAAATTAATTCATCGGGAATTTATGAAAATTATTAAGCCCAAAAAACTTTCTAAGGGAGATGTTATAGGAATTATTTCCCCGGCTTCTTCTGCGGATGATTTTACAAAGGTAGAATCAGGGGTAAGGTATCTTGAAAAACTTGGCTATAAAGTTGAAGTCGGGAAGAATGTGGGTAAGTATCATGGCTACCTTGCGGGAGATGATAATGAAAGGGTGGAAGATCTTCACTATATGTTCAGGAAGAAATATGTTAATGCTGTAATATGCGTAAGAGGGGGCTACGGTACACCGCGCCTGCTTGATAAAATCGATTATAAAGTAATTAAGGCTAATCCTAAAATATTAGTCGGTTACAGCGATATTACCGCTTTGCAGATGGCAATAATGTGTAAAACCGGACTTGTTACTTTTGCCGGGCCTATGCTGGCCGTAGATTTGGCTGAAGAAGTAAGCAGTTTTACTGAAGAAGTATTCTGGGCAATGATTACATCAAATAAGAAGTTCGGAAGGATAAATCAGCCGGACGATGAAAAAATATTTAAATTAGTTAAAGGCTCATCAAAGGGAAGAATTATCGGCGGAAACTTAACGATGATATCCGCTCTTATGGGAACAAAAAACCTGCCTGAATTTAAGGAAAAGATACTTTTTATAGAGGAAATAGGCGAAGTGCCTTACAGGGTTGACAGGATGCTTAACCAGTTAAGGCTTGCAAAAGTTTTTAACCAGGTTAAAGGGGTAATACTCGGTACGTTTACTGACTGCAATGAGACAGACCCGGCGAAGAAAACATTATCCCTCGGAGAGGTTGCGGCAGATTATTTCGGTAAGCTGAAGATACCTGTAATTTACAATCTGAGATGCGGCCATGTAAAAGACAGCATAACCATTCCTATGGGAGTAATGGTAAAATTAAACGCAACTGCTAATGTACTTGAAATAATGGAAAGTGCTGTTAGTTAACTAAGTGAATCTTAGTGTCTAAGTGGTAAAATGCCTTCACCACTAAGACACTAAGAAATATACTTAAAATATTTTTCGGGGAACTTTTCTTCCGCGGCCTCTGCCTGCGATATATTATTAAATATACCGTACACCGTTGATCCGCTGCCCGTCATTAAGGCAAACGCTGCACCCAATTCATAAAGTTGATTCTTAATATTTTCTATTTCCGGGTAATTCGGGAAGACAACTTTTTCAAAATCATTTGTAAGAATATCTTTCAAATTACTTAAATCAAGATTGCCAAAGCCAGAAATAATGTTTATGCTTTTATGAGGCAAATTTGCCGGGAGATTTTCGTACGCCCACTTAGTGGATATATGTATTCCCGGGTTTATTATTAAAATGGGTGATTGTATATTAAATTCAATTTCATTTAATATCTCTCCGCGCCCCTTAGCAATTGAAGGCACCGGATTTATAAAGTACGGTGCATCCGAACCGATTTGGAGTGCTAATTCCAGGAGCTTGTTCTTGCTAAGCCCCAGTTCGAATAAATCATTTAATGCTATTAAAGCAGCAGCGCCGTCTGAAGTGCCCCCGCCCATTCCTGCGCCGATGGGGATATTCTTTTCTAAATATATTTTTACATTTAATTTATTTCCGGTCTCTTTTTCTAATATATGCACAGCATTTATTATCGAATTGCCGTCTTCTTTAACTAATTGAATATTATTTGATTCTATAGAAAGGGTATCATCTTTTTCAAAAGAAAGGTAATCGTACAGGTTAACCGGATAAAATATTGTTTCAATATTATGAAAGCCGTCCGTCCTTTTGCCTTTAACATTAAGTCCCAGGTTTATCTTAGCCGGTGTTTTAATTTTTATATTTTCCATCAAAGTATTCTTTTATCTTTTTAATATGTGCGGGAGTTGAACCGCAGCAGGCTCCCACAAACGATGGCTCTTTTATAAGCGCGCTTTTTATTGTATTGAGGTATGCACTAGGTGTTACACCTTGTTTGATATCGATGTC
>JARLHB010000517.1 GCA_031292465.1 Ignavibacteriaceae bacterium | reverse complement strand
GCCGGCATTACTTGTGCAAACGGTAAATAGGGATCTTCCTGAAAAGAAGATAAACCAACGATCAGTGGAAACGCAAATAAAATAGCAACAATAATGATAGTTGACCTAAAATTACTCATTTAAATACCTCAAATTGGAAACATTTTCACTTTTATTATCGGACTTTATCAAAATAAGTTAATGCTATTTGATAAAATTTTATTTTTATTTATGAATTTTCTGCGAATTTATTCCCGTTTAGGCTTTTTTAATTCAAAAATGTTTTATCCAATCGGAAATCGTTGCTTTTAAAGTAATTTTATCTTGTAAATTTGTTTTTAGGCCCTGTAATCATTCATACAAATAATCCAGGATATTTGATCTGAATTGTCATCAGAAATTAATTGCCAAAGAAAGTTTTGTTTTAACCGGTTTACCGTTGTTTTTACCTGCTGAAAATCTAACCGATTTTACACCGGATATTGCGGCTTCATTGCACCCGCCGCCAATACCTTTTAATACCTTTACTTCATCAATGGTTCCGTTTTCATTTATAAAAACAAGTAAATAAACTTTCCCTTTTATTCCGTTACTCTTTGCAATTTCCGGATATATTATTTTCTCATAAATTGCTTTCATCCCTCCTACCGGTGCAGGCATTACTTCGGCAAAAGGCAGATAAGGATCTTCCTGGCAATATGCAGAATCTGCCATTATTATCAAGTTGAATATTATAAAGACTATTCCAATTACCCATTTTGTATAACGCATATTATATTCTCCATCATTTTAATTCGTATAATTATTTTCTCACCTTAGTATCTGTCGCACACATATTACTTCGTTCTTATCATCTTAATTATTATAAATTGTTAATTGTTACAATTGATTTATTGTTTATAAGTATCTCGTTTCTGTTATGGAATATTTAGATCTAAAATCAATAACTAAACGGGGATATCGAGGATTTTTTTTGTTCGCTTATTCTTTGGCAAACAAATAGAGAGGATGTGTATACTTACACACAGTATACCTTAAAATATCTCTGTTCTTTTCACCTTACTTTTTTATCCTAACATTAACCTGGCCATTACTTTTACAGAGAAAGACGTTCCGTTATTTTTGATTGCCATTGCTTACTGTTTTGTCTTTATCAGTTAAAGTAAACTGCTTTACCATTTCTATTAATGTATCTTTCAGCTCATCATACTTTAATAATCTTATTTCCAGTGCATCTACCAATTCTTCATATTGGAATGATCCAACCTTCTTCGTTGCAACTCCGTATAAAACCTTATTATACATATTTTCCCATTTTTATTATTAACCAGGACGATAAATAACCGGCGGAGATATTGTGCCGGTACATTTTTACATTATGCAACATTGCTAAGCGTTTGTTTTTCATTGGAAGAAAGAATTTTTTCCAGATCAATCAAAGTAATTAATCTGTCTTCTAATTTTCCAACAGCCATTATATACTCTGAATTAACACCTGATACTAGATCAGGAGGCGCTTCGGTTATATTTTTAGGTATTCTTAAAACTTCTTTAACCGCATCTACAATAAAGCCAACTGTTTTACCGGCAACTTCCACAACGATAATTCTTGTATTTTTATCATGCTCTATTCTTTCAAGCCCAAGCTTTGCTCTTAAATCTATAACAGGAATTACTCTTCCTCTTAAATTTATTACCCCATCAACAAAAGCGGGAGAATTTGGTACCTTGGTAATAGGGATCATTCTGTTAATTTCATGCACAAAATGAATATCAACACCGAATTCTTCATTTCCAATAGTAAAACTTACAAGCTGAAGCAATTCAGATGTTTCTTTTTTTTGTTCTCCCGTGTCTGCCATTTTTGTACTCCTCACGATTCAATTTCTAAAAGCGAAAAAAGACTTTGCCTTATAATAATTATCGTACAATTTTATGATTTCTTTAGAATTGTAACCTTAAAAAACAATAAATACATAATCGTACGGCAACTAATTCTATATTGTTGAGAAAGATTTGTTAATGTCTCAAAAGCGTACATCTGGCTATATTTATCCAATTATTCATCCGTGATAAATATAGAATTTGAGAAAAATGCCTTTGTAGTATAGAAAATGATATTAAATTCGTTCCAATTTGAAGTATTTGTGGTATTAAAGTTGATGATTTAGGTAGTTGATGAATTTAGATGCAATAATTTAATTAATGGAAATTGGTTCTAATCATATCGGAATGAAAATGCCTGGCATAATAGAATGTAGTATTAGTCAAGGGAAAGACAAAAAAGATAATATATTTTTTATTAAATGAATAAATAAAGTAAAGTAGTTTAAAGTAAAACCGATTATAGAATAACAAAGTTCATTTATTTTAATAACTTGTAACAAAAAAGAAATAAGGCTTCTATTTATAATTTCCTTTTGGAAATATTTATATCGCAATGGAAAAAACGCGCATTTTAATAGTTGAAGATGAACCTGATATTGCGGAATTAATTAAGTCCGCCGTGGAAGACATGGGATATGAGGTTGATTCTATAGTTTCAACAGGAGAAGATGCAATTTCATATGCAAAAAAAGGAAACATCGGCCTTATTTTGATGGATATTGTTCTAGACAGCGAAATGACCGGCACAGATGCAGCAGAACAAATCCGCTCCGAACTAAACATACCCATAATATTTTTAACCGCATATCTGAACAGACGCTTTCTTGAACAAGCAAAATTATCTGAGCCTTATGGATATTTAATTAAGCCGTTTAATGAGAAAGAACTGTATGCCACTATAGAGATGGCGCTTTACAAAAGCAAAGTTGAAAGGAATAAACAGCGCATTTTTAATTTACTGAAATGTGCCAGAAATGTTAACAAGTTAATCGATGTAGAAAAAGACAGGAAAATATTACTTGAAAATGCCTGCAAATACTTTATAGAAACAACCCGTTTCTACGCTGCCAGTATCGTTATTTCTGATAAATTCAACAATATTATAGAAACGGTTGAATTAGGGTTCGGGAATACATTCCCCGCCATAATAAAATATTTTAAAGAAGAAATACTTTCAAAAAGTTCAACACAGTTTAATTCTTCTCAAAATACAAGCGATGATATAATATATGATACAGAAAATGAAAGCGTGTTATTTAATAAAATTGGCGACCAGGAATCACTGATTATTAAATTTGAATCCAGTGGAAAATATTCGGGCATACTTACGTTATTAATAAAAGACAGAAACATCGATAGAGAAGAAGTTTCCCTGCTTAAAAGTATTGCAAGTGATATAATATTTGCTTTGGAACGAATTGAACTTGATGAAAAGAATCAAATTGCCCAACAGAAATTGCGAGAATCTGAATTAAAATATAGGCAGGTTGTTGAAAATGCTGTTGATATAATACTGACAACCGATATAAATGGCAATTTTATTTATTCAAACAAAGCGGGCCTTAATGCCACCGGTTTTGCTTTAGATGAATTTTTAGATCTGAATTATTCCGACTTAATAGTTCCTGAGTACAAGGAAAGGGCTAAATTATTTTTCTTAAGGCAATATTTAACAAAACGGTCTAGTACATATTTTGAATATCCTTTCGTTACCAAATATGGAGAGATAAAATGGCTCGGCCAGAATACTACCATTATTTTTGAAGAATACAGAATTGTAGGGTTTCATTGTATAGCAAGAGATATTACCGAGCGCAAACAGGTGCAAATAGTTCTTAAAGAAAGTGAAAAGCGATACAGGCATTTAGTTGAATTATCACCGGACGCAATATTGGTTCATATTAAAGGTAAGATAGTTTTTATTAATGAGGCCTGTTCAAAATTGTTCGGCGGTAAAAAGCTTGAGAATATCTTAAATAAATCCATTACAGAATTCATTCAACCGGAATCAATTGATATAATTAAAGCTAAAATCAAATACAAATCAGAAAGAGATTCTGCCGTACTCATTCAGGATCAGCAGATTAAAAAATTTGATGGCTCCATAATAAATGTAGAGGTTTCAGCCAACCCAATTATCTTTAATGATGAATCGGCAACACAAATTGTCATTCGCGATATTACTGAAAGGAAGCATATAGAAGAGGAGCTTCGCAAAAGCCAGTTAGAAGTGAATACACTTTTAGACAGCCTGCCGGGATTAGCCTTCTTAAAAGATAAAAACCATCGTTACCTCATAGTAAACCAGAAATTCTGCAACGCTATGGGATTCACAAAAGAAGAAATGATCGGAAAGACGGACTTTGACCTATTGCCACATACCAGCGCAGCAAAATATATAACCGAAGATATGGAAGTGCTAAAGTCAGGCAAAATTATTTATACACTTGAAGAGCAATCTCTTGTCGATGGGAAATTAATTACTATAAGCACCAGAAAAGTTCCGGTTAAAGACAATACCGGAAATGTTATTGGTTTAATAGGTTTAGGAGTAGATGTAACTGAACGGAAAGAAGCGGAAGAAGCATTTAAAAAATATACTAATGAACTTGAAGAATTAAACGCTGAAAAAGACAAGTTCTTTTCGATTATTTCTCACGACCTAAGAAGCCCCTTCCAGGGCCTGCTTGGTTTAACGAATGCAATAGTAGAGGAATACGAAAATCTTTCTGCCGAAGAATTGAAATTGTTTGTAAATAACATATACAATTCATCAAAAAATCTTTTCAATTTAATTGAAAACCTGCTTCAATGGTCAAGAATACAAAGAGGCAAAATAGAATATAACCTTACTAATATTGAGCTTTATGAAGCGGTTCTTTATGTATTGAATCTTCTAAGTAGAAATATCGCAAGTAAAAATATTCACATAATTAATGAAACTGTTCCGGAAGTTTTTGTTTATTCAGATTCAAATATTCTTCATTCCACTCTGCAAAACTTAATAAGCAATGCGATTAAGTTTACAGGATATGGCGGGGAGATAAGAATTTCATCAAAAGTTAATGGCGAATTTATTGCGGTTACGGTTTCAGATAATGGCGTAGGTATCCGCGAAGAAGACCTGGTTAAGTTGTTTAGAATTGATACCCAGCATTCCACTCTTGGTACGGCTAAGGAATCGGGAACCGGGCTTGGATTAATTATATGCAAAGAGCTTATAGAGAAACAGGGCGGAACTATAAAAGTTGAAAGCAAGTGGGGTAAAGGGTCTTCTTTTACCTTTACTGTATTAAGCTTTAAGGATGGGATGTCGGGTTAATTTATCAGGTTACAGTAATAATTTGTACAACAGATAATTTTTATAGGCGATTATCAAATTGTAGTTAAGATAATCAATAAAAGGATGTAGCATTCTAATAATTTCCTAAAAGGGATCTATAATGGAACAGTGCAGAATTTTAATAGTTGAAGATGAAATTATAGACTCGTTTCATATAAGAAGCGTGTTACTGCATTTCAATTATCAGATGATAGAAATTGTTTCATCGGGAGAAGAAGCAATTGAAAGAGCAGGATCATTCCGGCCAGACATTGTTCTAATGGACATTCTCCTGGACGGAAAAGTCGACGGCATTATGGCTGCAGGCATCATACTGGAAAAATATGATATTCCTACCATTTATTTAACTTCATATAATGACGAAGCGACTATTAATAAAGCCAAAGTAACTAAACCGCTTGGCTATCTTATGAAGCCGATTGACAGTACAGACTTAAAAAATTCAATTGAACTTGCTTTATATAAACACAATGCGGAAAAAATGGTAAAAGAAAGCGACGAAAGATATAAAGCTTTATTCAATCGCTCACTTGATCTTATTTATCTGCATGATTTTAACGGGAAGTTCCTAGATGCTAACAATACAACTTTAAACCTGCTGGGGTAT
>JARLHB010000516.1 GCA_031292465.1 Ignavibacteriaceae bacterium | reverse complement strand
TCTGCTATCATAAAAAATTTAAGATTGTGAATTTATAGGTTTTCATATCAATAATCAACGATAATTGAATACCTATTATATATATATTATTTATTACTTTCTTGGTATTATAATCATTTTATTGATAAAAAGACACAATTTTTGCTTTCTGCACCGGATTAAAGCAAAAATTAATAATATTTGCGTAACATAGGAACCTTAAAAATTAAAGCAGCCCATAGCTTCAGCTATGGGAATAGATACAAACAAAAAAAGTGGAACCGTTTTACCTGTCCGCCTCTGGAGGAACGGTTAACCTTACTTATGTTACATTCATATACAAAAATGTGGATACATGTCGTTTTAAGTACAAAAAATCTGTAAGTCGTTAAAACGACCATTAAGGGTGCTGAGATTATTTTTCCCACGAATGAATTCGTGGGCTGCCTTAAATTAGTAAAATAGAGATAGCAAAACATTTGGGTTTTAACAAAAATATTTTTTATTTTATTATATAAATATTAAAACCTGTTAAAAATAAATTAGAGGCAGCCCATAGCTTCAGCTATGGGAATAGAGAGAAAAAAAAAAGAGGAATCGTTTTAACGATTTACCTTACCCATGTCACACTCACTAACTAAAATCTGGATTCACGGCGTCTTTAGTACAAAAGACCATCTCCCTTTAATTCATGAGTCATTTGAAAAGCAGGCATACAGCCATATAAAAGAACATCTTGAAAAGGAATTAGACTGTAAGGTAAGAGTAATAAACGGTACCGAAAATCATATCCATATTTTGTTCCTGCTAAGTTCAAATTATTCCGTTAGTGAGATATTCAAAAGTATTAAGGGTGAATTTTCCCACTGGTGTAATCAGATGAATTTTACGGAAGAAAAGTTCGTTTGGCAAATTGGATATGGGGCATTCTCTGTAAGCGAATCACAAGTGAACGATGTTGAAAAATACATAATCAATCAAAAGAACATCATAAGAAGATTAGCTATACAGAAGAAGTTGAGTTATTTATTAAGAGATACGGATTAGATTTGGTAAGTCGTTAAAACGACTATAGCGGTTGTGTGGAAAACATTTTTCCCACGAATGAATTCGTGGGCTGCCTGTTTATATTTTAATTAAAGAATTTATTGACACAATAATTATTACATCTGAAAAGTAGGGAATTAGAAATGAAATTATTAGCAATGTTAATGATATTTCCACTGTTTATAAATCCCCCCCAGAAAATTGAAATTAAAAAAATAATTATCAGATATGTCGACTTCAATATTGAAAAACTTGTCGCTGTCGGATGTGATTCATTTGAGGGACGTTTTGAAGATGAAATAAAAACAATTGTTATAAAAGATAAAAAGAGACTGGCTAAATTTGAAAAATATATAAATGAGCTTAGTAAAAACGACAATGACCCATCATTCCCGGATGTTAGATTAAAAATGGAAATATTTGAAAATAACGGCAAAATTGATACACTATGTATGGATAATGTTGGGATTAGTTTTAATAATGTCTCTATGAAAGATTCTAAAAAATTTAGAAGTATGATTAAGGGAATTATATCTAAAAGTAAAAAAAATAATTATCGATAATTGATTTAATCAGCGTTCTAAATAGAGACGAAATACTTGGAAGCCGTTGAAACGGTTAATAATTGAAGCGTCTTAACTGTTCGTCTATGGAGGAAAGGTTTATATCCTTATTCCGAAAAACTGGCATCCCCTGGCATTCCGTCTCTACAACAAGGAAGCAATAAAACAATCAAGCAAGCATCCTTTCAGTTTTTGCATTTTTCAATTTTTGAATCTTTCAATCTTTTAATTTTTGAATCTTTAAATTCTTAAACATTTACCCGGGATTTTCTTAATTTTACAATAATATTTTTATTTTATAACTGGGAAATATCATGGCAAACAACATATTGGATATAATAAAAGAAAAAGCCTCGGCAAAGAAGAAGACTATACTTCTTCCTGAGTCTCACGATGAAAGAGTATTGCAGGCAGCGGAAGCAATTACAAAGAGAAAAATCGCTTCGGTTGTTACTCTGGGCGATGAAGAAAAGATTTATGCAGACGCAAAAAGGCTTGGCGTTGATTTATCAGGCGTAAAAATTATCAACCAGCTTAAATCGGATAAATTTGACGGATATGCAAACACATATTATGAATTAAGGAAGAAAAAGGGAATTACCCCCGAAGATGCAAGGAAGACAATGGAACGCGATCTGTTCTTCGGCGCTATGATGGTAAGGGAAGGTTTGGTTGACGGCAGTGTTGCCGGCTCTACCGCATCTACGGCAGATGTATTAAAGGCAGGCATACAGTGCATAGGCATGCCGGAAGGGACTTCGGTTGTATCAAGTTTCTTCTTAATGGCTTTTCCGGGTAAATCATATACATTTTCGGATTGTGCAGTTGTTCCAAACCCTGATGCAAAACAGCTTGCAGACATTGCAATTGCAGCCAGCGAAAGCCATGAAAAATTAACCGGCGAAAAAGCTTATACAGCTTTGCTTTCTTTTTCAACAAAGGGCAGCGCCAAGCATGAATCAATTGATAAAGTAGTTGAAGCGTTAAGCATAGTAAAAAGCAAACGCCCTGATTTGAATGTTGACGGCGAACTTCAGTTTGATGCCGCAATTGTTGAATCAGTCGGCAAAAGGAAAGCCCCCGGCAGTCCGGTAGCAGGCAGGGCAAATGTACTTGTCTTCCCGGATCTTAATGCAGGCAATATCGGTTACAAAATTGCACAAAGGCTTGGCGGATGCGAAGCTATCGGCCCGCTAATCCAGGGATTAAAGAAACCTTATTTTGATCTTAGCCGCGGATGTAGCGCTGAAGATATTGTAAACAATGCTGCTATTGCAATTGTTTTAAGCTAAGGATAAAAGCATTATCTGAAATTAATTTGGAGGGAAATCTTTTATTAAAAAGGTTTCCCTCTAAGTATTTCATATATTATCTTTTTAGCCTGCCGTTATAAATTGGGTGCGTATTAACAATTCATATTTAAGGAAAACGAATATGGCAAATCCATTGTTTAAGAAACGTTTTTTTTACTGCCTGTCATTTATTTTACTTGCCGCATTATCAACATTTGCACAGGAAAAATTTAACGGCATAAATACCAGTTTAAGCAACCTGTATAAACTATCGGATGCAAAAAGCCGCTCCATAAGCCCTGAAAATTTTACCGGCGAAAAAGGTAAAGGGGGCATGGCAACAGACGGCAACGGCGCTCACGCTTCAAGTGAACTCGGGCAGGGCTGGAAGGTAAGTCCGAGTGTAACTATAAAATCAAAAGCCACTTTTACATTAGCGGAAATTACCGGGCCGGGTTCTGTTCAGCATATCTGGATGACGCCTACCGGCAACTGGAGGCTTTCCATTTTGCGTATTTATTGGGATGATGAAGAGAATCCTTCTGTTGAATGCCCGGTGGGAGACTTCTTTGCTATGGGATGGGGGCAGTACTCGCCATTGCAGTCGTTAGCTGTAACAGTAAATCCCGGCAGTGCTTTTAACTGCTACTGGCCTATGCCGTTTCATAAAAAATGTAAGATTACGATGGAGAACATCAGCAATGATGATATGACGCTGTATTACCAGATTGACTATGTATCCACAGATGTACCAAATGATGTAGCTTATTTTCATGCGCAATTTCGCAGAGTGAATCCGGTAAAATACAAAGACAACTATGTAATAGTTGACAATATAAAAGGCAGAGGGCAGTATGTGGGTACATATTTAGCCCTGGAACCGCATAACAACGGATGGTGGGGCGAAGGCGAAATTAAATTCTTTATGGATGGCGATACCCAATTCCCTACTATCTGCGGAACTGGCACGGAAGATTATTTTTGCGGCTCATATGATTTTGATACTAATAAGAAGGATGCCGCAGGCAGGGAAACTTCCGCCTATACTGAGTTTTGCACCCCCTACAGCGGGCTTCCTCAGGTTATACGCGGCGACGGCCATTATAATGTAATGCAGCGTTTCGGAATGTACAGGTGGCATATTACTGATCCGATAAGATTTGAGAAAGATTTAAAAGTTACAATACAGGATTTAGGCTGGAAAAACGGCGGCCTTTATCTTCCCTTGCAGGATGATATTTCTTCCGTAGCATTTTGGTATCAGACGGAACCGCATACGCCGTTCCCCAAACTGCCGTCAAAAGATGAGCTGGAAATAAATTGAGATAAGAAATTTGTACAGCGAATCGCTGATTCGCTTCTTTCATTGTAATAAGAATATGTACTGATTTGCGAAACTAACCTGCTTACAGGTAGGTTGGTTTTGCAGTACAATTTTAGTTCCGTTAGGAACGAAATGCTTGTAGCAAAACAGCTACCTGACAAAATATTCAGAACCGCATCGCGGTGATATGGTATCTTACTAAAAATTTCACCATGCCGCATCTAACGACGCTAAAGGACATTAATATTAGCGATTTTAATCTACAAGTCTACCCTTTTGTATAATTCATCAATTTCTTTCTGCAGTGCAATAGTTTTTGACAATGCAGTTACAATTTTACAGTAGGTTGTAATTTCTTCAAGCGATAGCGTGCGGCCTTTTCTGTCCTTAAGCCATTTTTCG
>JARLHB010000515.1 GCA_031292465.1 Ignavibacteriaceae bacterium | reverse complement strand
CCTCTGTATGTAATTCCATAAAGGCCGCCGACAAGTTTATTATCCTGCCATGTTTCAACAGTATGCACATGGCCAATCTTTTCCAGACGCAGATAGGCTTCAATTAATTCTCCGGAGATCCAGGTCTTATCTCTTTCCGCACAGCCTTTTACAACAGATAAAAAATCAGAATCGAATTTTACTTCAAAATTTAACTTCGGGATTATCTTTTTTAATGAACGTGGTATGTTATAACTATCCAATGGAATTATAGTGCGGATATTAGGCATGTACCAGCTTATTTCGCCGGATGACTCATCGGCCATCGGGAATGCACCGCCGGCATATAATTTAAGCATACTTGCCGGCTCTAATAGCTCCTTTGGATCAAATTTATGCTGCTTGTTCATTTTCGAATTGGTAATTGAGAATAAAATCTAATTTTATTTGAAATATCTTATATAATATCCGCTTTATGGTAATTATTCATCGGTTTTCACTTCAAAACGAATTATGTCATATCCTTTTATTGATTCATAAGCAGCATATACAACACCACACAATACACTAAGCATACCGGCAAGGAAAAGAACTGTAACCAGGTAATTTACGTTTGCATTATTTAGAATATATCCAACACCGATTGATAGTGATGTAAGTACAAAAAATCCCACTGCAACAGTATCAGATACTACTGAATTTCGGACTAGTTTAACTCTGAAACCTAAAGCTGTAAGCTGCCGTGAAAGACTGTGAAGCCTTACATTTTCTTCATAGGTGAATTCTCTTTCACCTGCCTGTGCAACCAGTCTTCTTTTTTCTTCGTTTAGAAGTCTTATACGGTTAACTACCAGCGAATATTTATTGTTCATGCCGAGAATTAACAACCCGCACGCCGAAATCATTATACCAGGTGCAAGCATTAATGTTATTACCTGTACAATTGTAATTTGATTTCCCATTGTAATTCTGTTTAAATAGCGATAAATATTTTTATTTATACTACAAATTTAATTTATAAATTATCGATAAGCTAATTGTACGCTGACTCTGTACTATAATAATTGCTTTTGCGGATGGGCATGAATTCCAGAATAAAAAATGTCTTAGGCACGACAAATAATAAACTATATACTAGTTCTTTTAATAAAATCCATTATCACCTTATCGTCGGATTCTACAAGCTCTTTTGGAGTGCCTGTAAAATGCACAACCCCTTCATGCATCATGGCAACTTTGTCTGCAATGTTTTTAACACTGTACATATCATGCGTAACCACAACTGAAGTAACCTTTAACTTGTCACTCAATTCTTTTATCAGGTTGTCTATTGAATCCGACATAATCGGGTCCAAACCGGTAGTCGGTTCATCATATAGTATATATTTAGGATTAGTAACAAGCGCCCTTGCAAGCCCTACGCGTTTTTTCATTCCTCCGGAAAGTTCTGAAGGTTTTAAATTTTGTGTATAAGTCAGTCCGACAAGTTCAAGCTTTTCTGCAACTATGCCTGCTATGTCTTGTTTTGAATATTCAAGTTGTGACTCGACAAGCGGCAAAGCAACGTTTTCTTCAACAGTCATTGAATCAAATAGCGCTGCTCCCTGGAAAAGGAATCCGAATTTTCTCCTTAATAAATATAATTCTTTCGTGTTCAGATTATTTAGATTCTGGCCTTCAACTTCAACAAAGCCGGAATCGGGATAAAGCAATCCGACAATATGCTTAATAAGTACGCTCTTGCCGCAGCCGCTTTTGCCTATAATGGCAATTGTTTCACCATCGTGTATTTTCAGACTGAGGCCGTTTAAAACTTTATTGCCGCCAAAGCTTTTATAGAGGTTGTCTATTTCTATCATGATAAAATCATATAATTTTAAAAATCTTTAATACTAAAATAATTAAAAATTATGTAGGAAATTGATTAATCAATTTCCTACATTACTAAAAAAGAAATGAAAATTTTATGAATCCGTGTAAACTGGCAACTATTTGTGCAATATTGTTCCCTGTGCTGCTTATGGCACAACAGGACCTGACTGGCTATTATGCCATTAACAAATTTGGTTTGGCATCGCCCGGTGCAATGAAGTCCGGTTTATACGGATACGACAATCCCGCTATGCTTACTGTACAAAGCGGCCCTGATTTATTTGTATCCTGGTCGAATAAAACCGGGACGTTGAATAATTTTGATAACTGGGGTTTGTTTGCCGCAGTTCCGAACCTTGGCTTTGCGGTTGTTAACTCAAGGCTTAACGGCGCTTCATTAAATAATTATAAAATTTCCGGTTCACTTGGAGATGCATCTTTCAGTTGCGGTTTAAGTTATTCCTGGAACACCGGGGACGAAGGCGCTTTTAATGCTTCAAACTTATATACATTAGGTTCTTTAATCCGGCCAAACGAATATGTTTCACTCGGCTTAATTGGCAATCTTCTTACATCAGGAAGAAATGAAGGAATTATTGATCTTGCCGTCCGCCCACTGGGAGATGAATATGTTTCAGTATTCGGAGACTATTCCATAAAAAAGGACAGATTTCCCGGTGAAATTAAATGGAGTATGGGCGCGGCAATTGAAGCATTATCCGGCTTAAGGGTAACCGGAAGATATTTTGATACTAAATTCTTCTCTGCCGGTATAGAATTAAGCTTTGGAAACTTCGGCATTTCTTCCGGTATGCACTACGATGATGCGGGCAAAAACAGTTTTAATTCTTATGGAATAAGAATCGGTTCATATGATAGAAATATTTTCCACGGCCTCTCTTCCCAAAATGATTATTTAAAAATTAACCTGAACGGCCCGCTTGCATACCAGCGGTACAAATTCCTCGATAATTCAAACACGCTGTTGAATATTATCCAGTCTATAAGGGCAGCAAAAAATGATAAAACAATTGCAGGCATTGCAATAAGCACTTCGGGAATGACAATAAATAAAGAAAAATTGTGGGAGCTTAGAGAAGAATTAAAACAGTTTAAGGATACGGGAAAACATATTGTAATATATATCGACCGGCCGGAAATACAGGCTTATGACCTTGCATCTGTGGCAGATAAAATAGTTTTGGATCCGCAGGGAATGATAATGCTTGAAGGATTCATAAGGGGGAGGCAGTATTATAAAAATGCGCTGGAAAAACTTGGTATAGGTTTTACCGAATGGAGATACTTCAAATACAAATCAGCAAATGAAACTTTTTCACATGATAAAATGAGTGAAGCAGACAGCATACAAAATCAGGCATTAGTTGATGATTTTTATCAGACAGCTAAAAATGATATTTGCGAAGGAAGGCATATCCAACCGGATAAGTTTGATGAAATGGTTAACAATCATACCCTTTTCTTACCTGATGAAGCGTTAAAACTTGGGCTTGCCGATGTTCTCGGAAGGTGGGATGACGTAAATGAAATTGTAAAAAAATCGGAAGGGAGTTCCAAAGATTTTATTGAAGTGGAATCGTTAGAAGAATTTAAGCTGCCTGAAGATAATTACTGGGGAGAAAAGCCAAAGATTGCCGTTATTTATGCAATCGGTGCCTGCGCAATGGATGAAGGAATTACTGCAAGAAAACTTGTTAATGATGTAAACCATGCAGTAAATAACACGGACGTAAAAGCCATAGTTTTACGGGTTGATTCTCCCGGCGGCGATGCCCTTGCTTCGGATATTATATCTGAAGCCTTAAAAAAATGCAAAGGCATAAAACCGGTAATCATTTCACAGGGTTATGTTGCAGCTTCGGGCGGATACTGGCTTTCTATGTATGGCGATACAATTGTTGCGGCTCCAAATACAATAACGGGATCTATCGGCGTTATCGGAGGATGGGCATATAATAAAGAATTCGACAGTAAGCTTGGAGTTACTACAGATTATGTAAAAAAAGGCGAACATGCAGATATCGGATTCGGATTTACGTTTCCGTTTATAGGCATTACACTGCCTGACCGGGATCTTACGGGGCCCGAGCAGGAAAAAGCCGAACTAACTATTAAAACCATGTATAAGGATTTTGTAAGCCGGGCTGCTTCAGGCAGGAATAAGTCCTTTGATTATATTGATTCTATCGGACAGGGCAGGGTCTGGTCGGGTACCGCCGGACTTAAGAACGGCCTTGTTGATGTTTTGGGCGGCCTTTCAACCGCAATAGATATTGCCGCTAAGAAAGCGGGACTTACAGGTTTGAAATACGATATTATTGAGTACCCGGAACCGGGCTTTATATATATAAGTAAATTATTACCTTCGTCTTTAGGTTTTGAACAAAAATCGGGCGGAATGCTGGATGATCTAAAATTCAGAATTAAAAACAACGGCCTGCCAATGCCTATGTTACCTGCAGAAGATATGCAGTTGCTGAATGAAAAATAAAAGGATATTATAAAGGTCAAGAGGTTACGGTTTAAAGCCGTGAGAAATAAGGTTTGCTAAGGTGAATTCTTATAATGAGTTACTTGCAATTTTAGCAGTATTTATAATTGAAACATTCATTATGTTATCAGTAAATTCCTTTTCATGAGATATTCCCAGGCTTTTCTGACATTCACCGCAGAAAAACACATTGCGTGTACCTATTATAGAATTTATCCTGCAAACCCACACAAGGTCAATTTTCTTTAAACAATGCGGGCATACCGCATTTACTTTCTCTTTCTCTATCTCTTTATTCATTAGCTTTCCTCCTGCATTTTACATATTAGACTGCGTAAAATAATTTTGGTTACTATTACCGGAAAAAGATTATTATAAGAAAGAGAATAAACCTCCCCGCCGCAAGCGGACGGGGTATCAAGACAATGGTCAGAATAGCATTAGTTGCTTTGTCTTGTACAATATCTTGTACTCTTTCTGTTTTCCTTGTTCTTTCACATATCTTGTAATTGTTTCTTCATCTCCGAATTTACTTACGGTGTTTACGTAATATCCATCGCTCCAGAATTCTCCTCCCCATAATTGTTCCTTTACTTCCGGATGCTTTTTCAATATTTCTATTGCCGTTAGACTCTTTATTGTTGTTACTATTTTTGTCGGACTATATGTCGGAACCGATTGCAATAGAAAATGAACATGATCTTTGTCTGTACCTATTTCAAGGAAATATATTTGGTAACGTTTCGATATTTCCAAACAAATT